>NZ_JBQHVO010000004.1:0-139583 GCF_052064465.1 Niallia sp. HCP3S3_B10
AGGGGCCACCACCATATTTGCGGTGAATTTAAAAAGAATTCTAAAGTTAATGAACGAAAAATAAGGGGAGGAATTGAAGGATTTAGGAAATCCACCTTTCATATATGGAGATATGTGGAAATAAGACATAAAAAACTAGAAAATAGATTTACCGATGATTTTTAGGATTTAAAAATCATCGGTTTTTCAGTGCCCTCAGTGAAGCGACGAGGAGGCTCACGGACCGCCCGCGGAAAGCGCCCGCCTGGAGCGGAAATCAACAACAAAGTTCGTAGGGTTAAACTTAAAAAAATCCTATATTTATCTTAGGGATACTCTAAACTTTTTTAAAACAGGTAATTATGAAATTGATTCAAAAGAAATAATAATTAAAAAAGCACGGATAGTTTTTTTATTGTTCCGTGCTTTTTTCGTGGTTTTTAGCTTAATTTTATTGTTTCTAGAAAAAATATAATGTGCTGATCTAATAGAGATTCTATTTCAGATGTATCCTTTTCATCAAACTTTAAAATATTGTATTCAGTTAATAAGGTAAAAACAGGATATTGATATTCTATTGCTAACATTTTTGGATTAAGCGGTCGTATTTTTTTCATTTCTATTAATTTGGAGAAGACTATTTCAAGGAATTGGATGGTTGTTTTGAATAAATCATTTAATATTATTTCTCTTGCAAGTGAGGAACGATATTGCTCTACTTGAAGAATTCGCCACACTTTTTGTCCGTTCTCGTCTTCCATATATTTCTTGAAGTTTCTATGGCCTGCCTTTAAGAATGATTCTACGGAGTTTACTTTTAAAATATCATCTAATGCATCAACTGGTGGTAGAGTTTTTGAAAAGTCATTCCTAAAGAAAGTAAAGATATCCTCCAAGATAGCATCCTTGTTACGATAGTGATTATATAAGGAACTCTCTTTGATTCCAACTTCTCTTGTAATTTCTCGTATAGATACCCCGCTAAAACCTCTTTGGGAGAAAAGGTCCAATGATGTATAAAAAATTTTATCCTTTGTACTAATTGTCAATTTAGACACCTCATTTTCAGTTATTTACCTATTCAAAAGTATTATGTTCAGATAAAACAATACTAAATTTTAAATAGATATTGCAATTTATTATGAAATGATTATAATATCATTATACACTAACGTTCGTTAGTTTGCACTATGAAGTATTAAACCAAAGTAATTATTAAAAGGAAGTGTAAGTGTTGACCGAGATACTTGCAAACAATGGCAATAATCTTCAACAATATAAAGCTGATTGTGGAAGTTGCTTTGCTTTATGTTGTGTGGCGTTGCCTTATGCGCAGTCTGTCGATTTTGCTAAAGACAAAGATGGTGGGACACCTTGTATACATCTTAAGTCTGATTATAGATGTAAAATTCACCAAAATCTTAGAACAAGCGGTTTTAAAGGGTGTACAGTATATGAATGCTATGGAGCAGGACAAAAGGTTTCTCAACAAACATTTCATGGTGTAAGTTGGGGAGATTCCCCCAATATTGCTGATGAGATGTTTAGGGTATTTCCAATTATGCAACAGCTTCATGAAATGCTTTATTACATACAGGAAGCTTTAAACATACAAGAAGCGAGACCCTTACATGATGATTTGCTACGAATTTATAAGGAAACAGAAATGCTTACGAATGGTAGTCCACCTTCTCTCTTTGAGCTTGATGTGCCAACACATCGTATAATTGTTGGCAATCT
Organism: Niallia sp. HCP3S3_B10; assembly: GCF_052064465.1. Taxonomy (NCBI): domain Bacteria; kingdom Bacillati; phylum Bacillota; class Bacilli; order Caryophanales; family Bacillaceae; genus Niallia; species Niallia sp. HCP3S3_B10. Next base: position 1,720 of record NZ_JBQHVO010000004.1, read on the forward strand.
GCTGTCAGAAGTAAGCAAAATAGTAAGAGCCAAAGTAAAAGGTGGGAAAAATAGAAAGTATAAAACCATGACGACAAATGATTTAATTGGTGCAAATTTTAAGAGTGCTAATCTAAAAGGTGTCAACTTTAAAGGTGCGTATCTAATAGGTGCTAACCTGAGAGATGCTGATTTAAGAGTATGTGATTTTCTTGGCGCAGACTTAAGAGATACAGACTTAAGTGGTGCAGATTTGACAGGAAGCATATTCCTAACTCAGGCACAAGTGAATGCAGCTAAGGGTGATAAAATGACTAAATTACCTAAAACGATTTCAGCACCACAGCATTGGTTAGTTTAATTTTAAATAATAGTCAGTAACAAAATGATTGGAGTGATAGAATTGGAAATCTTTATTAGCACAGATCAATTTAACTTTATAAAGAGACAAGTACAAAATCTTGTTAATGGTCAATCTACAGCTACGGATGACGGTGTAATAAATGCTTTGAAATCAATGACTCTAGAAAGGGTTATAGGCAAATTTCCAAAAATAGTTGAAGAACAATAGTCATAAAGAGGTTGGGATGTTCCTTGCTAAAGAAAAGGGGAAAGAACAAGGAACCTTTAAGACTAGAGGAAATTATATTTGTTATGATAGTAAATCATGCAACGAGAGTCTTACATCTTTAGATAAATTATATGAATTTGTGGATCTGTTTAAGTGATAAGAACTGATATACCGTAGAAACAGTGTTAAATGAAATGGGGTCGTGGTTCATTATAAATCAAAAACTTATCCATTAGTAAGCTATCAAAATTTCAGAAATAAAGAAAGTAGGTGTTTTATGTGAAAATAATGGAGAAGGTTACACTAGGAAATGTTGACCAATGGTATATTGCTAGAGGTTCGAATATAGATAATCCAATTTTAATATTCTTTCATGGTGGTCCAGGAAGTCCTCAAACTGGGGCACAACATAAATATAATAGAGAATTAGAGAAACACTTTCTTGTTGTAAATTGGGATCAGCGAGGTTGTGGTAAATCTTATAACAAAAATATAGACTCACAAACGATGAATGTACAACAATTACTCTCTGATGCATATGAATTAGTACAATATTTGTTAGAGCGTTTCAACAAAAAGAAAGTCTATATTATGGGTCACTCGATGGGAGCCTTACTGGGGATACTTTTTGTAAAAAAATACCCAGAGGTAACCATAGCATATGTGGGAATCAATCAGCCTATTAATAGACCATTGGAAGAGGAAGATTCTTATAGATGGACATTAGATTATGCTTCCAAAATAAATGACAAGAAGGCCGTTGAAGAATTAGAGAAAATAGGCGCTCCTAAAAATGGTTCATATAAATCAATTGATGGACTTGTAAAACAGAGAACCTATCTAACAAAAATAGGTGGAGTTACCTATAAGAAAAATGCTATGTTCATCAATATGCATTACTTGTTAAGTTCTCACTTTAATCTGAGGGATCGTTTAAACTTTTTTAAAGGCTTCTCTTTCACTTCTCAATACTTATGGGAGGAATTAAGTTCTTACAATATAACTGAAAGCATAGTTGAGCTAAATGTACCTGTTTACTTTGTAATGGGTCGACACGATAAAATTGTCCATAATTTAGTTGAAAACTTTTATCAAAATGTCAAAGCGCCAAGAAAAAGTCTCATAGTTCTTGAAAAATCTGGTCACTTGGCTTGTTTTGAAGAACCGGAAGTTTTTAACGCATTTATGATTAACAAGGTACTAGAAGAGAATGAGGTAGCCTAATAATAGATTAAAAATTATTGTAATTGATAAGAGAGGATTTTTCATATGTTTGGCATGTTTTATAACAGATATAAGGTTGTTTTTTGGCTTATTTTAGCCTTTTTATTTGGTACAGGTAGTATCTCAAATATCTATACAGGTACTACATGGGAAGTAGCGTTGAATGCTTCTCTTGGTACTATTTGTCTAGTTGTATCTATTGTATTATTAATTAAAAAAGGGAAAAAAGAGAAATGAGTCAAAATACAACTGAAAAAGATGGAAGAGTAATTATACTTTTTACACTTTTGGGGGCTTTTGCTGCCGTGGTAATGATTCCTTATCAAAAGGAGATGGGGCTACTAGATATTTTAATGGAGACCTATCATATTTCTTTTACCCTTGCTGTAATAATCAACATTATTCAGGTGACCTTATATTCATTTATTGCTTCTGCAATTGGACTTCATCTTGCAAGAAGTGTAGGTTTACAAGTTTCTTATCTTAGAAGTTTAGTATATAGAAATCACAGAGATACTTTGTCTTTAAAATGGGTAATAATTGCGATCCTAGGGAGTGCAATAGGAACATTACTTATATCACTCCTAGAAGTAAAGGTATTTCAACCGCATCTTGTAAATCAAATAGTACCTACAGTTAATCTTTGGAAAGCCGGATTGCTTATGTTTTATGGAGGTATTGTTGAGGAGATATTACTACGCCTGTTCCTTCTATCCCTGATTGTATGGATTTTCTCCATTTCTTATCGGAAGCAGTCAAAGCCTATACCAAAATCTATCTATTGGATAGCTATTCTGATATCAACATTATTATTTGGGCTCGGTCATTTACCTGCAACCGCTTCTGTCTTTGGTGAAATTACTACATTATTAGTTGTTCGTGCCATAGTATTAAATGGGTTGATGGGTGTTTTCTTTGGTTACTTATTTTGGAAAAAAGGGTTAGAGTACTCAATTATTGCCCATATGTTAGGGGATTTATTTTTGCATGTAGTATGGTATTCTTTGTTCACTTAATGGTAGGCATGTATAACATATGAGTTTATACAATAGGAGAATTGAAGTAGTGATATAAAATTTATTAAATTCAAGGAGGAGAAAAGGGTATGAAGGATATAACATTACGAGATATAGATAGTACCAACTTTTTTCAGTGTATATTGTTAAAGTCACAGGAGTCTAAAGGATACCCTCTTTTTGAGGAGCATGTTGCTTCAAATGCATTCTCCATTGCACAGTCAAAGGTTGAACCAGAGTGGATTACGAAGGCAATTTATAATAAAGAAAGTCAGATGATAGGTTTTGCGATGTATGGTCTCTCTCCAATTTTAAATGTGTTTTTTATTACACGCTTAATGATTGATTATAGATATCAGGGAAAAGGATATGGAAGATTAGCTATGTTGGAAATAATACAGGAATTGAAAGAAATCTCTTCTGGAGAAATCTATACAAGTTTCGTACCTTCTAATGGAAGAGCTAAAAAGTTGTATACGAGTTTAGGTTTTAAAGATACTGGTCGTGTCGTTGAATTTGGGGGAGAAACCGAACCACTTTACTGTTTACATGTTAGTTAAAATAGTGGAGCCACCTGTATAGCCCATATAAAATTAGTAAACTTAGTAGAATTAACAAGGGTTTAAGATAAATTGTCAGGAGTCATCAAAATGGACTTGAAAGGGATCTATAGTAATTGGGAGATTGGAAAGGTTATAGAGATTAGGGAAATTAACCAAGGCTTTATGAATAAAACCTACTCTATAATTACAGAGGAAAATTCGTATATTTTAAGAATTTATGAGAGTGAAAGTGATTTATCAAAAGTTAGACGTGAGTATTTTGTATTGGAGTATCTTAAAGATTGTCAGGTTTCCTTTGAAGTACCAACCTTTATAAGAAGTAGTGACGATTATGTTTACCATTCTTCTGAAAATGGAATTATTGCAGTCCTAATGCCTCTCTTGAAAGGAGATAGTCCAGACTTAAGCGATGCTAACCAAGCTTATGAAGTTGGAAAGGCATTGGGGAAATTAAATAAAGCACTGAGTAAACTAAGTGAAAGTATACATAAAAATCTAGGGGGAAATCCCAGTTATGATCAATTTCGTAACTTTCATCCCTCAATAAAAAACATTGACAAAATCTTTGATCAGTTACCAACTTCTTTTGCCAAAAGACAGCAACTACATAAGATTTTTCAACAAATAGATAAGGAAATTGAAAATAGTTATTATCCTATGCTTGCAAAACAGTATATTCATGGTGATTATACTCCGGGGAATATATTGACAAACAATGGTAAAGTAACAGGAATCATTGACTTTGAGTTTTTTTGTTATGAGGTTCGACCTATGGATTTGGCAATTGCACTAGGAGGAGGTCCGAAAGCCTTATGGGAAATGGACAAAGACCTAACAAACGTTGTTATGTTAACTAAAGGCTATGTAAGCATGAACCCTTTAACAGAACAAGAGCTTTTGTGTATTCCATTTTTAATTAGGCTTCGTCGTGCAGCAATGTTTGTTTATTTTACAGCAAGATATTTAAAAGGGCTTGATAATGAAAAGTGGATGAGTGGAATTATAGATTGGATACTCTTTAGTGAAGATTGGCTCAGGGATAACAAAGGAAGATTACTAAATAAGATTCTACAAAAAGGATAAGCGGGAAGGTGAGTGCCTTCCTTATAAGGTTTGGTATTATGATTTCAAAAAAGCTTGATTTTTAAAGTACCTCTTCCGTTTATAGTTTTAACTAAGTAAATTAAGGTTATATATTCTGATTATGTATGTTAGTTTTGGAACAAGGCTAACAAGTAAATCGTTAATAAGCGAAGTGGTTTAAGAATTAGTATTGTATTATTTGGGAGAAAAGGTTAAAATGGCTTTAATAACTAACAAACGTTAGTTATTAACCAAGGAGAACTAATCTATAGATTGCTTAGAGTTAAAATATTCCGAGGGATTAAAGAAGAATTAGAAAAAAGAGGGATAATATGACACGAAACATTTTAGTTAGAGAAATTACAAAAGAGAATTGGGAAGAAGCCTTCAAAATTTCTGTTCATGAAAATCAAGGTTCATTTGTTCCTACTGTAGCAGAATCTCTTGCTTATGCTTATCTTAAGCCTTGGGATGAGGCGTTAGATCCTTACGCTCTTTATAGTAACGATGTAATCATTGGAACATTCTACATTTCTTATACACCAGGTAGTGAGCATAATTATTGGATTGGTGGATTTCAAATTGATAAGAAATATCAAGGAAAAGGGTATGGTAAAGCTACTTTACTTAAAATAGTAGACTTCATAAAAATTATCCATCCTGCCTGTAAAAGTATTTCATTAACTGTTGAAAAAGAGAATAATCAAGCAATATATTTATACGAAAAAGTAGGATTTACAAGTCAGAAAAAAGCTAATATGTATGGAGAACTTGTTTTTAAGCTGGATCTTACAGACTGAGGGAAGAAAATAAGCACCATTTAAAGTTTAAGGGAAGATAGAAATCTAACGAACTTAGTGTTGAAGTTTTACAGTTGTGCAGTTTTATATATCAAAAAATTGAATCTTAGTCTATGAGCAATAATAGATTCTTTTGATACCATTATCACTAAAAAATTCTTTTCTAAGGAGGTACACAAGGTTGAATAAGATAACAGGAAAAAAGGCTAGAAGTCTCATGTTTTTAGGGTTTGCCCTTATATTCGTTGTTATAGGAGTACTTATTTTTTGGGATAAAGAAACATCTCATAAAACCCCTTCAACAGAGGTATCTGCTGATAAAGGAACATCACACGGGGAAAAAGCGACTGGAACAGGAGAGGGCGACGATAATACCGAATCTGTTACAAAGGACCAGCCTGATGATGCAAAGTATCAACTTATTAATGGAAAATTAGTTCCTACAACTGAATCAACAACAACAGTGGGCGGTTATTATGACAAGCTATCATTTATTGAAAAAAACATGTCGAAACTGTCCGACCGAGAATATGAAACGGATTCTATTGTTTTAACTTGTAGAACAATTGGAGCGGAGCGTTGTGAAGACCCACTTATAACCTTTAAAAATCCTCCTTCTACTGTAGAAGAGGCATATGAATTACTCAAAGGGCACCTTCCTATTGATGTTGCGATTGAAGGTGAGAACCAAACCAGCGATACAGTGTATGAATATTTGCTATCAAGTAATCTAGCACGGGAAAGTTATTCTGAGGTAGATTTAGCAGCAGGATCTATTCCTCTAAAATTAGAACTCTCTAATGAAGGTAAAGTAGTAAAAGCAAGATTCAAATAAGATTACACGAGCAAAAGTAAAAAAATTCCCCAAAATGTCCAACTCAGGCGTACAATTTGGGGAATTATCTTTCTAAGTTTCAGGCATTGGTGCTATATGAATTGTTAAATTAACAGGGAAGGGTAATTTAAGTAACTATAGAACTGATTTAGCATTATTTTTATAAATTTTAGGAGGTCACAAATGCTACTCGGAAGTGAGAGTTATCAGTATAAAGATAGTTATTTTGTTGTTGTACGTCCAATTACATATGTTGTAATTGGGATTTTGGTATTTGTAAGTGTTGTAACTTTTATAACATTAAAAATGAGGAAAAAGTAGAATATCTGTTACGCTATAGGATAGTTCTAGGTTGAAATAGACTGTGATTGCATAATAAAAAGGAGCAGAATAAAATCTGTTCCTTTTGTCTTGCTACTTGTCTTTTAAATGTGAATATGTTTAGATTTAAGTTATTTGACATGTAAAATTGATTTTTTTCCCCGTAACCGAGCCCATTATTCTCAAAAGATAGCTGGCTTTTATAATATGGTTGTACAATAATAACTATAGTGAATTCATAAATTTATCGGTTTCTCATACATATGACGCTGAAGGTCTTCAATTGTCTGTGGCGGCAACTTATCTATTTCCTTTATAGCATTTTTAATATCTTCTTTTGCGTTACTAATAATTGTTTCTTCTAGCTTTTCGCTCCATAGTCCTTTCTTATTAAGAAATTTTCTGAAGCGTTTTAAAGGGTCCTTACTTTTTGTTTTTTCTACTTCATCTGAATCTCTATAAAGGTCAGGATTATCACCTGAAGTTGAGTGTGGACCATATCGATATGTTAATGCTTCAATAAGTGTCGGTCCTCCGTTATTAATTGCTTGATTACGTGCATCTTTTGTGGCTTTGTAGACGGTTAATACATCCATTCCATCTACTCTTATACCTTTAATACCAGCCGCAACAGACTTTTGTGCTATCGTTTTTGCAGCAGTTTGCTTTGAAAATGGTGTGGATATTGCAAATTGATTATTTTGAACAAAAAAGATAGCTGGTGTATTAAAAGCCCCAGCAAAATTCATTCCTTCATAAAAATCACCTTGTGAGGTACCGCCATCACCTGTATACCCTACTGCAACTGCCTTTTGGCGTTTTTTCTTTAAACCGAGGGCTATTCCTGCCGTTTGAATAATTTGTGCACCAATTATGATTTGTGGAAGCAACGCATTAACACCTTCAGGAAATTGACCAGCTTTAAAATGTCCTCTGGACCATAGAAATAAGTTTTGTAATGGCACACCATGAAATAATAATTGTGGAATATCTCGATAACCCGGTAGTATCCAGTCATCTTTTTCAAGTGCAAATTGACTTCCTAACATTGATGCTTCTTGCCCATAAATAGGGGCATAGAAACCAAGTCTCCCTTGGCGATTTAACAAAATAGATTGCTTATCAAGAGCCCACGCATAAACCATCCTTTTCATCAATTCAATTAGTTCCTTATTGGACAATTTTGGAAAATTAACCTCATTAACCACATTCCCTTCTTCATCTAAAACTCTCAATTCTTTAAATTCCCTTTCAATTTCATTTAATAGATTTTCATTCAAAAGAACCCAACACCTTTATAATGTAATTTTATACGAACGTATATAAAGTAATTATAATAATTTTGGGTAATACTGTCAATATCAGCTGAAGATGCACAGTGTTATATAGATAATGCTTTTACAACAATCACAGTAAAAATGAGTTGAAAATCTACGGACATTCTATATCATTAACATTGAGGTGAATACTTTTGACACTTGAAAAACAATTGTTAAATCTAATCTCTATAGTAGAAGAAATTGAAGGTAAGGAACTAATCAAAATATATGAAGTTATGGGATATAGCCCACAGATAATAAGAAATTTATTAACTAAATTAAAAAAAGAAAAGTATATTGATTCCATAAATCGTTCCATCTATCGAATTACTCCATTTGGAAAAGAAGTTCAAAACTCTTTATATTTTAAAAGGGATTTGTACAGCAAGCATTGGGATGAGAAATGGTACATAGTCCTAATTGAAATACCAGAAAAACTCAGGAAGAAAAGAGATATATTTAGGAGAAAACTGATCCAATATGGATTTGGACAATTAAATAAAAGTGTTTATATTTACCCTTGGGATATTACAAAAGATGTAATGAATATCATCGATACACTTGAGATTGAGGATTTTGTAACGATTCTGGCAAGTAATGAGTTCCTATTAAATAAAATTTCTAAAGAGGGTGAGAAGGGAGCGAATAAAGCATTAGAAATATGGAACATTGAAGAACTTAATAATATATATAAGGAAAAATTTGATCAGTTCGAGAATGAGTTTAAATCAGGAATTAATAACCTAATAACTAATCAATATCCGGATGATTTAACAGTATTTATCTATTATTTGGAGGTTGGTAAAATAATAAACGAACTGATGGACATTGATCCAATGTTACCCCCAGAGTTTTTACCGGGGAGCTGGGTTGGTACAAAGGTATTATCAGAATTGAATAGGCTATATAAGTTGTTAGCAAGTATTATTCCAAAAGAGTCCTTCTATTCTAATTTTGTTGAGAAGGATTTATAGATTTAGTTTCTTTTATAGGGTTTTTAGCCTTACTTTCAGAACTGTTAAAGGAAAAATCTATTAAAAAAACATGAATAGTGAAGTTAAGTAAGGGATGCGTTAATCCAAAAATGGATTAACGCATTTTTGCTGACTAGTAATTGGTTTATAAGGAAAATAAAATCTGATAAAAAATCAATTTAATTAAGTTTTAGGGGATACTGAATGGTTAGCAATCTATACTACCAATACGCCGAGATGTAATTTAATGGATTTATTAATTAATATCTATCTTTTTTTCGCTTCTCATATATTTGACCCTAGAGATTTCAGCCGTTTGCGGAGGCAGCTTTTAAAATTGCTCATAGCATTTTAATATTTCTATATATTCTAAAAAGCAATTATTTTATTTAATAACCATTCACGGGTATCAGTACACTCAATAATTAATAATCCTTCTGTGTTAGGGGCCATTTTACCAATTAGTTTTCCTTTTGAATTCCATGCACAACTTCCCCCAGCTGCTTTATATCCGCCTGTTTCACCACAGTAATTTGCCATTAAGACTGTCATATTATAATATTTTGCCGTGTGCTGAAGTACCATAGTATCATTTTCATAACCATTGGTTGACAACAATGCGCTGGTGATATAGACAGAGGTATTAGTATAGTAAGCATTACTACTGTGGATAGGGCTGCTTGAATCAGCACAGATGGCAAAAGAGAATATTTCATTTTTTTCAATTACTTTTGGATTTAAATCGCCCGGAATAAAGTAGTGTTCTTCGCCTGGATGTAAAAAATGTTTTGTATAAAGTTCAAAAGTACCGTCTTTAAAGAATATTAAACTACAAATAAATAAATCTTTCCCTAATCTAACAGGTGCCCCTACAACTGCATTTACTTTATTGTTAATACAACAGTTTTGAATATCTATTAATCTTTCATCCTTGATAGAGAATGCAAGTTGATTTGCACGATCTAATTCGTACCCCGTTAAAGAGAGTTCAGGAAAAATGACAAAATCTCCGTTATTTTTTCCTGTTGTTTCAATGACATCACAATGCTTTTTTATGTTGGATATGATGTCTCCATCTATTACTGAGATTTGAGCTAACGCAATAGTTATACTATTTTTTTCTTGTAACAAAAGGTGCTCTACTACCATAAAATGCTCCTCTCTTATACCTCAAAACATGTATAAAGAATGTTGTGAAACCTTGTCATCTCCTCTCAAAACTCATTATCAGAATATTAACCAAACAAATTTAAAGGGTTTAATATCATTCAGAGAACTGTAACATTAGAATTCCCTACCATATTAAATTAGGTAAATTTTACACTAACAACCGTTAGTATGGAAGTGCAAATATTTTTCTATTAATTGGTATTTTCCTGTTGCATTTTAAAAAAGAAGTATTATAATAATCAATGTACTAACGTTCGTTAGTATACATTACAATAAGGGTAAAAAATAACAAAATAAAGGAGATTATTAGATTGAGTAAAATAATGCGTTTAGAAGGGTTCATTGTTTTTTTACTTGCCATTGGATTTTATTATGTAAATGATTTTAGTTGGGTAATATTTATTGTTTTCTTGCTTGCCCCTGATATTGGGATGATAGGATATACGATTAATAATGCAATTGGTGCATATATTTATAACATTTTTCACACTTATTCGTTCCCTCTTATTTTAATAGGAGTGTCAATTTTGATGAACGTTGATATCTTCTTGTTGATTGGCTTGATTTGGAGTGCCCATATTGGAATGGATCGGGCATTAGGTTATGGACTAAAATACAGGACAGGGTTTAAAGTCACACATCTTGGCAAGTTGTGATTATTAATAAACTATTATGGTGAAATCATTTATATAATCAATTGAATTTTGAAGGGGAGAAAGAATTATGAAGAAAATAGCCGTTTTTTGTGGATCAAGTGATGGGGCTCAAAAGGAGTATAAGGAAGTGGCAGCGGAGCTTGGTAAAGAACTAGCAAATAGGGGAATTACATTGGTTTATGGAGGGGCTAGTGTAGGAGTAATGGGTGCATTAGCTGATTCAGTTTTACGTAATGGGGGAGATGTCATCGGGGTAATTCCTAGGTTGTTAGAAGAAAGGGAAATATCGCATAAAAAGTTATCAAAACTATATGTTGTAGATACCATGCATGAAAGAAAGGCACATATGTCTGAGTTGGCTGATGGGTTTATTGTTTTACCAGGAGGTCCTGGAACCTTGGAAGAATTTTTTGAAATTTACACATGGGCACAAATCGGCATACACCAAAAACCTTGTGGTATTCTTAACATCAACAATTATTTTAAACTACTATTTGAATTGCTTGATCATATGATTGACCAAAAATTTTTGCAAGAAAGATTTAGGTCTTTAACGATTATAGAAAACAAACCAGAAGATTTATTAGATAAACTTTACCAATTTGAGCCACTAGCAATTAAAACGTATCTACGTTAATTGTTATAAAGTAATTGCTAATTATAGGATATACCTACTCCTTGGTAATAAAATTAAAAAGGGAGAATTGAAGTTATGAAAGTTAAAAAAAGGTTTAAATTTTTGAAAGTCGCTAGAAATGTATTTTTAATTCTATTATCTATCTTTCTACTTTGGATGGCATACCATCAGTTAATGACTAAATTAGAACAAAATAAGTACCCTGCAATTGGGCAATTAGTAGAGGTTGATGGGAAGAAAATGCATATCTATAAACAAGGGGAGGGTGAACATACCATTCTCTTATTAAGTGGGCTAGGTACGGTAGCCCCATCGCTAGATTTTGAACCGTTGATGAATGAACTAGCAAAAAATAATAAAGTTGTAGTCATAGAGCCTTTTGGTTATGGTTGGAGTGACATAACAAAGAAGGAACGAACTGTTGATAACATTGTAGAGGAAATTAGAACAGCTCTTAAGGAAAGCAATATCAATGGACCGTATATCTTAATGCCTCACTCCATTTCGGGAATATATAGTATGTATTATGTAAATCAATACCCTAATGAGATAGAAGCTATAATTGGGATTGATAGCACTTTACCCAGGGCAACAGAGTACTTTCAAGAAGCTACACCAAGTTTACCAGGATATTTAAAACTTGTTGCCCCAACAGGGATTGCAAGAGCTGCAGTAAATATTATTCCTGACAATTTTCTTCCAATTGCAGATGAAGAGACTTATTCAGAGGACAATTTAAAGATGACAGAGAAGCTTTCTGCGTGGAAGGCATATAATTCTAATGTTATAGAAGAAGCAAAAGAATTAAGTGGAAATATCAAGAAGACAAGAGATATGTCGTTTCCTTCAAAAATGCCTATTCTGATGTTCACGACTAAGGAAGACAAGGTAAATGAAGAAGGAAAATCAAATGTCACCTTTTATCAAGACGAACTTCGAAATCAAGATTCGAGCAAACTCATCACTTTAGATGGACATCATTATTTACATTGGACAAAATCCCAGGAGATGAGTAAACAAATTAATGATTTTATTAAAAGTTACATTGAATTTGAATAAAGCCCGATGGAAAGGAATCGGAGCAACCTAAAGAGATCATTGAAGGTCATGAGAGGATAGATTAATGGGGTATAACAAGCTTCAAACAAAAATTGAATTATTAAGAAATATGATGATTGAGGTTGGTTTAAAAGAGGGACTTAGTAGTACCGAAACTATAAGGATAAGCAAAGAGCTTGATAGATTAATTATCAGTACTTTCAGTAAGAAACTAAGATGCTAGCTAAAAGCTAACCTTGTTCAGATTCGAATAAAAGGCTCAATACACGCGTATATTTGGATGCAGAAGCCTAACGATGCAGGTTATGCAGCTTATAAATTTATTGAAAAGATTTCTTCATAAAGTGTTTTATAGATAAAAGGTGATATAAACTATTATAATGTCTCCCATGGTATACTACCCAAATGAACCAAAAAACCTTCCACTAACTCATTAATGGAAGGTTTTTTGGTCTAATAAAAAATTTTACTACATATAAATTTACTTCATTTTAGCTAATTGTTCTATAGCCTCCAATACCTTCTCAGGATGATTTTCAGGAATCATGTGACCAACATTGGGTAATATGACCATTTTAGAATTTGGAAGATCCTTTTTAAGTCTTTCAGCCATTTTGATAGTTCCAAAAGGATCATTTTCACCTACAACTATAACAGTGGGAACTTCTATTTCCTTATAACGAGGGCTAATCTGCATTGATGTTAACGGAAATGCTAAAGTATCCTCTCTATTAGCTTTAAACTGAGTTGGTCTACCCCATAAAGCTAATAGTTTTTCCTCGTAACCAGCTGGAGGTGTCTCCGGTAAAAACGTTGCTTTAGTTGTTTCTTTACCCATTGACTTACCTAATGGTGTTGCTAATAGGGTATTCATAATTAAATCGCCCAAGATAGGAGTAGTTACTAGTTCTGAAAGGGTATCTCCATGCTCAGCAGGGTATCCTTCTTTATACATTGCTCCTCCCAAGGTAACAAGACCTTCAACATCCTTAGGAAATTGAAGTGCATAAGACATAACCATGGTGCCACTCCAAGAATGTCCCACAAGGATAATTGGCTCCGTTATATTCAGCTTTTTTAATGCATTATGAATTAACTTAGCTTGTGTAATTGGAGTGACTTTTTCGTTGGATGGCCTTTCGCTATGCCCATACCCAGGGCGGTCAAATGCGATAGCCTTATATCCTACTTCGGCTGCAAGCTCAATTACATCGGAAAAATCCTCACTTGAAAGTACGCCTCCATGCCGGAACACAACTGGCTTACCATTTCCTTTACTCAAAAAATGAAGTTTGATACCATCAACTTCAACAAAATCTCCTTTAGGAGGATATGCCAATTCAGTCTTTCTAAATTGATATTGGTTGTAAAAATATAAAGAAACCATTCCTATAAGGAAAGTTACAAAAAAAATGATAAGCATATACTTCCACCTCATTCTATTCACCTACTAAAAAGTACTTCATTAACATACTTGTAAGTATGTTATGTTCAAAAAAACACCCGGTTTTTAACGGGCATTTTTGGGATTTATTCCGTCCCATATTATTTTCGATATAGAGTCAACCATTTGAGCAAGAGGTACGGAACTTGGAGATACCGTCCACATGAGAACCATCCCATTTATTAAGCCGTGGAGAGTTATAGATAAAGATCTAGCATCAACTTCTTCAGAAATCAACTTTCTTTTTTGAAGGTCCCTTAAGATTATTTCAGTTCCTGCAAATAGATTTGCAAACACTTCATCTAACTTCTCTTTAACTTCAGAATCACGCCTTCTGGAGATAAACTCAAAAAACAAGGTAGGTTGTTGGCTTTTGTCATCTTCACAAGCTTTAAACTGGTTATGAAGCAATCTGCTTATAGCAAGTTCAGGGCTTGAAGACCTAAATACCTGTTCTAATTGAGAAGGGAGTTCCATTAATAAATTTGTTAGGCTCGTATTTATTAACTCAATAAAAAGGTCTCCTTTACTAGAAAAGTGCCAATATACAGCTCCTTTGGTTAATCCCGCATCCTCGGCTATTATATCAAGGGTTGCGCCTTCGTAACCAAGTTCTCCAAATACTTTACCTGCAGATTTCAATATTTTAGTTCTCGTATCTAAGTGATGATTTAGGTTTGGTTCCTGAAAATCAACTAATTTCTGCCGCATTCCCTCCTTACTACCAAAATGTCTCCTTACAGTAGTCCAATGAACTCCAGCTAGTTCCGCAATATCGGCAAATGTTATTTTATCTACAGGATATTTAGTGGCTAGATCTTTAGAAGCCTCCAAAACTCTCTCATGCGATCTCATTTATTACTACCTCCATTTGTTACATTAGAATACCCGTAAGTATGTTAATATTGTAAAATTATTGAAGTTAGATGTCAATAGCTTTTAGTAATGACCTTGCACCAAGTCGTGAAGATATTGAGGTGACTAAGCGATTAGCTGAGGCGGGTAAGACAATGTGGATATAGGTTTTAGTCCATCTTGTAGTATGTTCAGATAGATTATATCTCTTAAAGAGAAGGGTTATCTATGAATCGTACTTATAGCGAATAATCACTAAACTCAATTAATTTAAATATTGTATACTTTAGTACAAATTATTACATTTTTCGAGTTGTTTCATAATAATTATATGCAAAATTGGTAAATAATGTGATAGATTTGTAGTGTAATACATAAAGAAGGGGAGTTAATTATGAAAAAGAAAACTATGGTAGTATTTTCAATACTATTAGCGGTTCTATTGACTGCATGTGGAGATTCTACATCTTCATCAGGCGATGGTAACAAGGGAGATAATGAGAAAACAAAGGGATTATTGAAAACAGAGGATATTGATAAAATGTACACTGACCCCGATAAGTACAAGGGGTATGAAGTAGAACTAACTGGGCAAATCTTTACTGATCCAGAGAAAGATGATGAGGGTACTTATTTTCAAATGTGGGGAGACCCAGAAAATGTTGAAAAGAATACTTTAGTTGCTGTTAATGACCCAAATTTAGAAGTGAGAACTGACCAATACGTAAAGATAAAAGGTATAGTGAAAGATAAATTCGAAGGTGAAAATGGTTTCGGAGCAGAAATAGTAGCACCAATGATTACTGCAGAAAGTGTAGAAGTTATTGATTATATAACAGCAATCGCGCCAACTATAAAAGAAATAAAAGTAGATCAAGAGATTAATCAGCATGACCTAATTGTTACTTTACAAAAAATAGAAATTGCTGAGAACCAAACACGAGTATATATTAAAGTCCAAAATAATACACAGGATAACGCATCTTTTTATTCGCACTCTACAAAATTAATTGTTGGAAGTAAACAGTTAGAAGAAGAATATATGGATCCTACAACAACAGGACTTGCTGAAATCCAATCCGAACTGCTACCTGATATTGAAACAGAAGGGGTAATAGTGTATCCTGCAATTGATCCAAATGAAACATCGTTAAAGTTACATGCCGAAACATACTCAGATAATTATGATTTGGATTTTCAACCATATGTTTTTGAGGTAACTATAAATTAAATTGGACTAAGAGATAATAAAGTATTTGACTAATGTATATCTAGTCAAATGCTTTGTTTTTTTTCGTTTTTCTTTTGGTTTACAGATAGAAACGTTACGGTGAACCGTATCACAAATAGTGGTAAAATAGAGAGTGGAAATTGTACTTGATAATCAGTGGTTAGATAAGTTATTTACTAACATAAAATGAGGAATAAGAGAAGATTAAAAATTGAAAAAGCCTCTGGTATACACCAAAGGCTTTTATCATCTTTTAAGTTAGTTTATTGCATTAACGAGTGCTTTTCCAAATTCTTCAGCGCCATCTGGGCCGTCACCTGTGATAATGTCACTATGTGCAATAACATGTTTCTCAACATACTTTACATTATTTGCTTTCAGTTGGTCTTTTTGTACGTCAACAGGGTAGCAAGTTGCTTCTCTACCTTCAAGTAAGCCAGTTTGCACGACAGAAACTGAACCAGCACAAATTCCAGTAACAAGAATTTTATCATTATGTGCTTTCTTTAAATACGTGGATAATTCTCCATTATTCCAGAGATGATCATTTGTGCCAGAACCACCAATAACAGAAATAACGTCAAAATCGGTTGCTGTAGTATCGGTAAAGACCTTTTCGGATATTGCCTTACCTTCAAAATCGCCAATAATTTCGCCAGTTTTTGTGCTTGCAATTGTTACATCTATTCCTGCTTTTTCAAGTGCCTCTTTTGGTTTAAATAATTCATCTTCATTAAATCTTTCGGGTGGTATAATTAAAAGTGCTTTTTTACTCATAATTGTTATTCCTCCTAAAATAGTTTGTCTTTAACTCACAAATATATATTACAACCTGTTTGTTATTCTGGGAAGAATGCACTTTTTTGTAACAGGGTAACCTTAAAGTAACAATTGAAAGCGGAGGCAGAAAATATGTCGGATACACTTAGAGATGAAATTAAAGAGAAGATAATAAATGGTGATTACAACTGTGAAAAAGAACTTACTTTATCGATTATCAGTGGTAAGTGGAAAGTTGTGATTTTATGGCATTTAGGTGTTGAAGGTCCGCACCGCTTTAGTGAATTACAAAGATTATTTCCAAAAATATCCCATAAAATTTTAACGAATCAATTAAAGGAATTGGTGGAAGACGGCATTGTTCATCGAGAGGTTTATCCAGAAGTTCCGCCTAAAGTGGAATACTCAATGACTGGATTGGGTATGACGTTACTTCCAATTGTGGAAATGATGTATGATTGGGGGAAAAAACGAATAGAAGAAATCAAAAGAGAAATAGGGGAATCAAATTAAAAGTAATAGAGTGTTTAATTAAAAAAGTAATGGTATGAATCAATTTCATAAATTTAACGCTTAGAGCCTTAAGGTCTCAGAGACACAAAAAAAGGAGTACCTCCCCAAAATGTCGAATTTAGTAAGCACCACACAAACTAATAAGACTGGAGGAAGACTCCCTATGACTATTATACGACAAGGAAGCCTATTTGACCTACAAGAATTATATCATTTAGAACCTACCCAACGGTTTGAAGCTGTTTTTTCTACCATTGACATTGAACCGATCTTCGCTGTGGTAACGAAGAAATCGCGTTTTGGAAGGCCTGTTGAGCTAAACTATGCAGCGATGATTTATTCGCTCATCGCTAGAATTACGGAACGAATTCCATTTATTAAGGATTTAGTGAAACGATTAAAACATGACATGATCTTCCGCCTCGACTGTGGGTTTTTAGTTTCCGACTCTATCCCTTCAGAAGCAGCTTATTCTAGAATGATTACTATTCTTTGTGAATCCGATGTTCTTGAAAATGTGCAAGCAGTTATGTTCACAGTGACTCCCCGGAATTTGTCGAATATGGATAGAGAGTGTATCTACATGAATTTGCTAAACTGAAATAGTAGCTAACTTATTCTAAAATGTCTATTCGGAAAATAGTTTTTTGTAAAATCTGAGAAAAGAACAATTCTAAATAGGCGTTTTTACAGTCGCTATATTTATTAAACAATAATCGTAAACTTATATGTTATGGACTGTGTAACATTTATGTGAAACAAGGTTTTCTGGGGAGTCACTGTGGCAAAGATTACTATAGTGTGTCCTTACTTTTTTTAAAACGTTTCCATATCAAGAGCACTAAATTAATGAAAATAATGTACACAAATACTAGGATCATATAAATCCAAAATAAGAGGGTGATGGTGTCTTGCCATTTATTTAACTCTAATTGAGTAACTGTTATAACTAGTATTAAGAACACAACTGCTAATCCTATTAATATCCCCATAACAGTGTAGCGTAGTTTTTTAAATGTCATTTTGTCAATCCCTTCATTAAACATGAGACACATATTCTCCGTAATAATCTCCTGTACTTGCAGTAAATTCTCTTTGTTTTCCATAATTATCCTCATAAGTATATACTGAATTCGATAGCCTCAGTATTTAACTGAGGAATTGGCAGCACTTGAACTGTACGGGCAATGTTACAGAAAAGAGTCGAGATAAACGAACAAACGGCACTAAAATTTTCTTCATAAATTCCTCTTTTAATTATTTTAAGTGGAGGTTGTTATGAAGGGGCATTTTTATGTAACCGATTACACTTCTATGTTATCATAGGAAAATATTATTTCAATAAAAGATACCGAATAATATCCTGTTTCTAAACGAAATCGCATAAACAAATGGATATTCGATAGCCAAATCCCCGTCTTTTGATAAGTTTTATTTTATTATGGTTTTCCTCCATGATGCCATTGGAAAGGGGGAGAACGCCAACACCCTCCCCTGAAGAATACCTTCATAAAGTTATATTCGCATTGACTCCTCGGATTTTGTTGAAGATTGACAAAGAGTGTTACTACAAGAATTTGCTAAATGAAATAGCAGCTAATTGATTCAGAATGTCTATTAGGAAAGTAGTTTTTTGAAAAATCTGAGAAAATAAAAACCAATCCTAAATAGGCTTTTTAACAGTCAGCTTTATTTATTAAACAATATTCGGAGCGGTCTATGATATGAATGTACAACATTTATGTGAAACAATATCTTCCGTGGAATCAATGACTGAGAATAATCCCTAAAAAAATAAATTTTAACCAATAAAAGAGGAGTCTGAAACGTCTTGTATGTGAAAGGAGGCTTAAGTAAAATGGGTCAAACGAGTTTGCATCAATCAGATACATCCATAGATAACATCGAAGAGTTTAAGAAATTGTTCAGTGAATATAAGAAGCATGTGTTTGCAATTGCACTTTCTATACTAAGAGACTTTGAATTGTCTGAAGATGTGTTACAGGAAGTGTATATTAAACTTTTTCAGCATATGAAACATAATGAGATAACAAATGTTAAAGCGTGGCTTACTAGCGTATCTCGAAACACAGCATTAGATCTGTATCGAAAGAAAAAGCGGGAACTAACAGGTTTTGACAATGATTATTTTGAACATGTGCAATATCTTTCGGGTGATCCTTTAGAAAAAATGATTTTATCTAAATACTTGGAATTGCTTGATTGCGAGGAAAGGCAGATTGTCATCTTGAAGGACATCTCGGGTATGAAGCACAGAGAAATCGCCAAAATCGTTGAAATGCCTTTGGGAACAGTACTTTGGAAGTATAGTTTAGCTCTAAAAAAACTTAGAAAAGGTATAGAGTAAGGAGGATTTCTGATGAAGAAAGATAAAATA
Organism: Niallia sp. HCP3S3_B10; assembly: GCF_052064465.1. NCBI lineage: Bacteria > Bacillati > Bacillota > Bacilli > Caryophanales > Bacillaceae > Niallia > Niallia sp. HCP3S3_B10. The sequence continues at coordinate 21,148 of NZ_JBQHVO010000004.1, forward strand.
TTGAAGCATTTGGACAATGCTATTGAAAAGCAAGTGCCAGATGTTTGGGATGAAATAGAGACTCAGATACATAAAGCGGAAAAACTAGGCAATGGAGAAAAGGTTGTTAGACTAAGTAATGTTAGTACCCAAAACAAAAAAGTAACTCTTTATAAAAGAATTTCATTAGCTGCAGTAGTTGGCTTAATTGTTGCTATTATGTTCACTTTTACTCCTGTTTTAGCAACTATTCAAGAGGTATATGATAAAATCTTTTCGAGTAAGCATATTGATGATACCGGTGTAAGAACGGCAATTAATCTAGGGAATGGTCAAGCTGTTAATCAAACATTTTATGATAAAAAATATGATATAACCGTGCATTTTGAGAGTGTAATGACGGATGATAAGGAGACAAAACTTCTATTGACCTATCAAAGTGATAATACAGATTTAAAAAACGTTTATATTGATTTGTTTGAGGGTGAAAGTTCGATCAACCTGATAGTCGGAAATCAACAAAAGAAATTAGGTTCTGTAGGTTGGGGAAGTAGATATTACGATAGTAAAGAAAACAAGGTGGCTGAAGCCTTATCTTTTGCTTCAGTAAAAGAATATGAAGGACAGGACATTCGTTTAGAAATTGAAAACTTGACAATATATGATGATAAAAACGGGCCTAGTAAGGTTCAAACAATTTGGCCTATTGATTTTAAGCTTGCTAAATCAGCCATCTCAGATAGAGAAACTGTAGAAGTAAATAAAGAATTCACTTTTAGACAAGAAACATACAAGATTAAGCAGATAGAATTTTCGCAGCTAGAAACAAGAGTGGTCGTTACTATACCACCTAATCCGAATGCCGTGCAGAACATGGATGGAATACAAACTAGAGTAATGAGTAAATTGGAACATAAATTTCTTGATGCAAGAAAAATAGATAAGGAATATGGTTATATCGTTGATGAAAAAAAATCGGGTGTATTTTTGAAATCAGCTGGTGAACGAGTTGACCCAATTTTTAGTAAGGGTGAAGTTGAAGGTGCAGAAGATGAGTACATTATGATTTTTGCTCCGGTTAAAAATCGACAAGACTGTATTCTTGAAATCGGTGACGATATTAAAATACCACTCATTGGTAGTGGAACTGCAACTTTAGAAAAACAATCCGAAGATAGTGAAAAACAAATTATAGACGAAGTGTTAGCTAAAAATGGATATACAGCAGAACCACTTTCACATGATGAAATGAAAGAAATAGATTTATATCTTAAAAAATATCAATCCGAATTTTCAATCGACAGAACAGTAATAGGAAAATTGAAAAATCATGAAAATTCTAAAATTATAGAAGTTTCCATATCACAAACATCAGATATTCTTACTGAAATTCAAGCTGAAAATCCAGAAGAAGCTGAAAAAGCTAGAAAAGAAAATGGGTTATCTTTCATTCCGATTTATTTAACGAACTGAGAAATAAGTTATGTTCACAGGGACTCCCCGGAATTTGTCGAATATTGATAGTGAGTGTAACTATATGAATTGTTAAACTGAAATAGTAGCTAATTTATTCTAAAATGTCTGTTCGGAAAAATGGAAATAGTAGGAAATTTAAATTATCAGTATAAATTGATTAAAACAGAAAAAATTGAAATCTTTTACATGTGTAATTAGAATCCATATGTTAATATTAATTAAACAATAAGTAAAAGGACCGAATAAAAATGTTAAAGGATATCAGTGATTGGGAACTAGTGGGCTATGGTGGGAAAAGTACACTCGAAAAAGAGGAGTTACGTTCTCCAAATCGAATAGATTATTTGATTAAATATCCAAGAGAGTTTGATGAAGGTGTTTCTTGGGAAGATCTTACTGAATTAATTGCTGCTAAAATTGATACACTTTGCGGTCTTGAAATGATGAAAGTTGAAATGGTAATAAGAAAGGGGAAGAGGGGGTGTCTTTTACGTAATTTTGTAAAAGAGCACAATGCAATGATGGCTGAAGAAGGTGGTTCCCTTTTGCCTAGTCTAGTGGACGGTTATCAAGAATTATTAGAGTCACCTCTGAAAAACATTGAATTAATTGAATATGGATTCAAATTTATGGAGAAATTTCCTTATTGGTCCGCGATGAAATCTGAATTTATTAATTTACAATTATTCGATGTCCTAATTGGCAATCAAGATCGACATCCGTTTAATTGGACATTGCTGTTTTTACATTCAGGAGTGAAATTTTCTCCAATATATGATAATGGTGCCTCCTTAGGCTTCCGTTTTGACGATACTAAACTTGCATACATGTTGTCCAATGAACAGGAGTTGAACAAATATACTAACAAAACAAGAGTAAAAGCAGGTATATTTGAAAAGAAAAAAGTCAAAGCTAGAGATTTGATCATATATATTAGTTCTCAATATCCAGTTGAATTTAATAATGGTGTAAAGATGTTAGAGGACTTTGACATGAAGCAATATACTATTTTTATAAAATCATTAAGTATTCTAAGTGAAACACAAAAGAAGTGGTTAACGAATCTAATACCTTTTCGAAGGGGAAAAATATTAGATTGGGTAGGAAGGGGTGAAGAATAATATGAGCAACGTTCACACATTATTAGTTGTTTGGCAAGATACGAAAAGTCGGTTGTATTATCACGTAGGAACTTTATCTTATTATAATGATCAATACGAGTTTGCTTATACAAACTACGGAACAGGTCATCGAAAACTTAAAGATGCATTAGATAATGGCTACATGTTGCATCCTGCATTTCCTGATGCAAATAAGATATATCAGTCAAAAAAACTATTTCCAGCATTTGATCGTCGATTGCCTTCCCCTGATCGTTCCGATTTTAAGGCAATCATGTCTGATTTGCGTTTAAACGAAAACTCTACAAAAATGGATTTTTTACAACAAACACGTGGTCGACTTGCTAATGATACCTATTCTTTTGAGCAGCCACTACGTCGAGAAAATGATGGGAAATTTTACTCTAGCTTTTTTGTTCATGGAATGCGATATCAAAACCTTCCAGAAGAATGGCCAACATGGTTAGCCGTTAATGAACAAGTAAAGTTAATACAAGAGCCAACTAATCCTCATGACACTCATGCTGTTGGAATTTTTACTCAAGGAGGGAAACATTTAGGTTATGTCCCTGGTTTTTATAGTAAAGCCATCTTTTCATTATTATCATATAATGCGAAGCCAGAGGTTCGAGTAATTTATATTAATGAAAAGTCAACTCCACATTGGTGGCTTAAATTAAACTTTGAATGTAAAGTTCCTTCTATTCAATTATCTGCTTCATCAGAAGTATTGTCTGTGATGCAATAAACAAAATAGTTAAAACAAGCTCGTAAATCTAGATTGTTTAGAGGTACGGGCTAATTATATACTTTTAAAGTAAGTTAATGAAATGGCGTCCCTTTCCAACTTTACGTTGAACCCTATCATAAGTAAATAAGCTTTTGTTATAATAATTAGTATCAAAAACACCCTGGAGGCAAATATGCTATCATTTGAAGATAAACTAAAAATCATCGAATCGTTCCCCCAATTGGAACGAAAAAATGTGTCATTAAAACGTGTTAATTTTCATTATTTGGAAAGTGGAAGTGACAAAAAGAACGTAGTGTATCACTTACATCCAAATGGAAATGGATTTGTGTATGCGGACAAGCTAAATGAGTATGATACAGATGATAAAGGTATGGTAAATATTCGAGATTTTTCAGAGGAAGAATTAAGAGAAATTATCGAAAAATCTATTCAATCATTAGAACCCAATGCACTAGAAGGAGAGAAGATTGAAGAAGAAGCAATGGAAGAAGAAAAATGGGCTGATTCTGAAAATAATACGCTCCTCCTTCTTCAAGAAGAAGGATTTTGGAATATATATGCCGGAGTAAATTTAGAAAATAGTTTTTCAAGCTATATGGAAGCGCGTGAATATCTACAAGAAGAAGGCTTTACCAAATCTAACATGTAAGAATTATAGGAAAGTCAGGATAGCCATACTCCTAATCAAGAGTATGGCATTTTGAGATTGAAAAAATGGAACAGCTAAGGGGGCTTATCCAAAAAAAGGGAGAGAAAGAACTTGAGCCAAAATAGTGTAGTGCCAAACACCTTTCTATATACATTTAATTATGCTGAAGAAGAAGAACATTTATGTAAATTGGAAGTTCGTTCCCTATTTCGTGCTAACTTACATGCCTTTATATTAGAGAGCAGGATGAATGTAGACCCAAGTAGGAGTCCTTTTATAAAAGGAAAAATAGAAGTTCTATTTAAGGGTGATACGTTGGTAGATCTATTAAAAAAGGTTGAAGCCATGCCTGCGTGGAATAGTACTTATAAGGTAATTGGCATCAATTATCGAGATATAGATCCCCGAGATAAAATGGGTTTTGAAGAAAGGAAAGCGATCGCTAGACAAGTTGGATGCTTGATTCCAGGTGTAGCGAATCTTCATCATCCTGAGATAGTTTTCGCGATTACCAAGTTAAAAGGAAAATGGTATTTCGGATGCTATTCGGAAAACCAAGGTATTTGGCTTATTCATCAACAAAAGCCTCACAATTACTCAACGGCATTAAATACAAGAGTGGCCAGAGCACTAGTGAATATTGCGGTTCCAGAATTAACTGGTGTTAAGGTGATTGATCCATGCTGTGGCATCGGGACAGTATTGGTAGAGGCCTTATCGATGGGAGTTAATATAACAGGTAGTGACAACAATCCTTTAGTAATGAAAGGCATTCGTAATAATCTCGCACATTTTGACCTTTCTGGACCAGTATTCTTAAGAGATATCAGAGACATAACAGAAATGTATGATGTTGCCATTATAGACATGCCTTATAACCTTTGCTCCGTCGTGTCAGATAAGGAAAAATTTGAAATGCTTCAATGCGCACGTCGCTTTGCGAAAAAAATGGTCGTCGTGACAACGGAAGATATAGATGAAATACTAAATGAAGTAGGTTTTGAAATAGTAGATCGGTGTGAAGTTAAAAAGGGGAAGTTTATACGCCAAATAATTGTTTGTTGTTAATGCGTGGGGATGGAATCAAAGAAATTTTCCATTTAGAAGGGAAAGATTGTTTACTATTTTTTCGATTAAGTAAAACAGAAATCATCATAACAAAACAGTATTCCTCGGTCAATTTGAGGAATGCTGTTTTGTTTTTTTATTCTTGGAAAACTCACTATTATGCGGATAAGTTCATGCCATATTTTAATAGTTAAAAAGAAATTACTTCGAAAGTAGCTGTGAATAAATAGTTATAATTGTTAAACTATTAATAATATCATGAATTATCTTCCATTTAATCCTATAGGAGGGAAGAAGATGCAGCGAAAAGAAAACATGGCTTCAAATCAGGAAGTAGAATCGAATCAAAACCAGAAATTTGAGATTCAAGAAATGCTAGTACAGGAACTAGATATAGCAAAAGCAACCTATTTAGAGTACAGCAATAACCACGCTTATTATGAAGAGAATAGAGACAAAGAAATGAAACAAACATATTATAAAGATAGCTCGCTTGATAGAAAAACGATGCATGAGTTACTAGAAAAAACACATCAAAATAAGTTAGGTTATGCACCCCACCGTTATGTTTATCCATGGGTCGATCTTAATGAGAATGGGAAACTTAAAAGTATTTATTCAGGGAAGGAAATGGATCCGCTAGCTGTTATAGAAAAGGATATTCGTATGCTTGAAGAGACAGGTATTAATAGTAATAGTTTATCCGATAAGGTCACGTTAAACTGTGAGCATGTAGTACCTCAGTCTTGGTTTGATAAACGTCAGCCAATGAGAGGGGATTTGCATCATTTATTTGCCTGTGATCCCTCGTGTAACAGCCGCCGTGGAAACAGCCCTTATGCGGATTTTCCTGACTATGTTCCAGAAAGTTCTATTTTAGGTATTAAAGAAGGCTGTGGAAAGGCGGATGAAGGGAAGTTTGAACCTGAATATGGAAAGGGAATTGTTGCAAGAGCAACCTTTTATTTTATGACTCGATATATTGGAATAATGGACAATAATCTAGTAAATCTGGAGGTTTTACTAGAGTGGCATCAGAAATTTCCGGTATCTTTGTATGAAAAACATCGTAACCTTGCTATCTATGACTTACAGGGAAATCGGAATCCATATATTGATTTTCCAGAGCTTGCAGAGAGATGGATATATGAAAAGTAAATCAATCTCCATTTGAGAGAAGAGTTTAAATAGATTCTCTCTTTTATAAGGCCCCATAGTTAGTTTAGAGGCTGGGACAAAACTAAATAACTAGTCATTAAAGACGAACAATCTTTAATTTAGCTCTTAAATAAAGCTACTTTCTCATGATGGTTATCTATGTTTTTAAACATAGTCAATTATAAAAACTAAGTCGTTCCATTGCGCTACAGACGCACGATGCGCCGGAGAGGAAGCTTAGCCTTTCCTCTATCTCCCGCAGGAGTCGAGCGTTTAATTCTGGGCTAGAAGGTCTATGTGAAAATTATGGTGTGGAGATAAAAGCTGAGGAGCAAAATAAGCCATCCGAATCTATAACTATTCAAAAACAAACACTTAAGGAACCTGTCGGAGCTGTAAATTTTCCTGAGAATAAAAATAAACAAAATACCAAGATAAGCCTTGAAAAGGTAAAGGGGAAGGTAAGTCTCGATAAAAGTCAAAGGCCAGTTATTATCGAGAAAACGCCTGAAATTACTGCGACAGTATCTTGGAAGACTGGTACCGATTACGATATATATGCTTTAGTCTACACTAAGAATGGTGAGCAAATAGATGTGGCTATGTTTGGAGCAGAAGGAACCACTCCTCTTAGAAGCTTTGGAAACGGAGCAGTTGAACACATGGGGGATGTTAGGAGAGATAGTCGAGCAACTAAGACAGAAGTAATAAAATTAAGGTTAAATGATACTATACTCGCAGTTGTTCCCGTGGTCTATTCTGCTCAGTCAAATGGGACAGGCTCATTCCACAGATACAAGGTGTCCATGAGTATAGATAATCATAACGGAACATCTGTTACCATATTTGCCAAGAATGCAAATAATAATGACAGAATTTATTCCTGTGTGCCCGGAATCCTTCATAATACGGAAGATGGGGTTATGATAAGTCCGTTGGATCTTTATAGTAAGCCAAACTCAGAATTTAGACCTAAGCTTAGGATGGGTGCTTCTAATTTGGTCGAGGTAATAATGGATGAAGGACCGAAAAATGATTACAAGTAAATTAGTATTCTATAAAAAATTTAACGTTTTATGGTTTTGTTTTAGATAGAATCGATTCTAAAAGTGACTTTTTAAGTCAATCTATTTCCTAAACAATATTTTTCGTGCATCACTAGTACTGAAAAAAACTATATATGATTAAAAACTGAAAATAGGAGGGTTATATGAGTGGAGATGGATTGATTTGGCTTGTATTGATAGTAGCTCTATTAATTTTAAATTTTTCTGCAATTTACTTCAATCGAAGAATCAAATTACCTTTTTGGTTATCAGGTATTATCTTAGGTGTATTTGGCCCCATTATTGCTTTCATTTCTGGTTCCCTATTTGTGAATCTGGACCATAGTAGTGGTGGTACTGGTGAAGGAGCAGGATTTGGAGCAGCTTTCATTGGTTTAGTCATTATTGCTAACGGAATTAGTTATCTAATCATCGGCATAGCTGCAAAAATAAAAAGTTTTCTAGCGCATAAGAATATTAATCAATAGCTAGAAAACGGAACACACAAAATATTTTCCGGATAGTCATTGTACAGTGAGCCACTCAATCACACCTGTTGAAATCTCCATCCCTGCTTTTTTGATGAAGAAATCTGGAAGCTTGATTCGTATGACTAATTTGAGAGTAAGGGATTCTATTATTTTTTATAAAATGGTGAATGATGAAGTACAGTAGCGCAAGTCCATACCCTTGTCTTTTGTATTTTTCAATCACTACTAGTAAGCCAATTGAACCTTCATCGTGAATGCCAATAAATCCAATCACCTTATTATTTGAAAACCCACCGAAAAGAGTACCTTCCATAAGACGTTGGATAACATATGTATAATCATTGGTAGGATAAAAAGTTTTCACTAAAGAAATGTCATTTTCATTAAGACGTCTTATGGTTAATATTGGTTTTGGAATAGTTACGGGAAACTCTTTTAAAATCGCTGCCTGATAATAGGTATCTCTATGAATTAAATGGTATTTCTCCTGAACATAAGATTTGGCCCAACTTTGAAATACTTCGCATTCTTTTATCTCTTCAATATCTTGTAACAATCTCTTATAATCTTCCAAACTGTCACAACTAATCATATAGGTCTCACTCGGAACATCAAACAATACACCCCCGTGAATATCTGATCGTATGATATTTGCTTGATGTCGTTTAATACTTTCTATTATATTAATATGATGAAGAATATTTTTATTTAAATACCTAAGCGCCATAGCTTCCATTTTTTAAGCTTACTCCTTTCGGGGGTCATAAATCTTCATAACTTTTTACTTCCACAAAAATAGCGTTAACCCATCTGAATGCTAATTGATCGTTTAAGATAGTTGGAATCATTGCTTATTAAACTATTTTTTCCTAATTCCCCAAGCCTTTAGTGGTTAATTAGTATAAGAGAAGAGGGATATTCATAGCTCGTCCGAACCTGTACTCCCCCCATTTACTATTCGTGGCCTTCAGCCCATGGCTGGCTTCCAGTCTTAACCATTTCCTTCAACTTTTTTGGTCAGCATAAAAGGTATTATTTGAAAAAATGGAAGCGCTTTACCTACACTTAGTTTACACGATAAACAAAGTATAGGTAAAACACAAATTTCTTTTAGGAACTACAAAAGTATTTTTCTATTAAGTAGATACGGAGGAGAGAAAATGAAGAAAAAGGTTGTCATTACAGGTGGAAGTGGTCTACTTGGCCGAGATGTCATAAAAGAGTTTATCAATCATGGTTATGAAGTTCTTAATGTGGATAGGCAGTATCCAAAAGAAGCGCTCTGCAGAACAGTAATAACAGATTTAACAAATCTTGGTGAAGTATATGGGGTATTAGCTGATGCAGATGCGGTTGTCCATCTTGCAGCGATTCCGGTTGCATATTCCCATCCAAATGAAGTGACCTTTGAAAACAACGTTATATCTACATATAACATTTTAGAAGCAGCAGGGAATTTAGGGATTAAAAAAGCGGTAATCTCTTCAAGTGAGTCCTCCTATGGTATTTGTTTTTCAAAGCAAAATTTAACACCACAATATGTGCCAATAGATGAAGATCACCCACAATTGCCGGAAGATAGCTATGGTTTATCCAAGATTGTTAATGAAAAAACAGCGGATATGATTCATCGTAGAACAGGGATGCAGGTCGTATCTTTTCGTTTAGGAAATGTTATCTCCCCTGAAAAGTACGAAAATTTCCCTGAATTTATCCATGATCCAGAACAGCGAAAAACGATTCTGTGGAGTTATATTGATACACGAGATGCTGCGAGTGCCTACCGATTGGCAATTGAGACAGATGGACTTGGGTCAGTTGCCCTTAATATCGGGGCGGATGAAACAAGTATGGATATAGAAAGTAAACAGTTAATGGAAACATGCTTTCCAACTGTAAAGGATTTTCGTAAAGATATATCTGGATTTGCGCCATTATTAAACAATGAAAAGGCGAAGAAATTATTAAATTGGCAGCCTGTTCATAAGTGGAGAGATTACGAAAAAATGTAATGACTATTTTAATAAGGAGAGATAATAGATGATTTCTAATCTTAAAAGTACTACTACTTTGCATAACGGTGTTGAGATGCCATGGTTAGGTTTAGGCGTTTTTCTAGTAAAGGATGGAGAAGAAGTTGTAAATTCAGTTAAAGCTGCTCTTGAAGTGGGCTACCGAAGCATCGATACTGCTGCTGCTTATAAAAACGAAGAGGGTGTAGGCAAAGCCATTGCTGAATCAAATGTTCCTCGTGAGGAACTATTTATTACAACAAAAGTTTGGAATGCTGACCAAGGATATGAAGCAACATTAGCGGCTTTTGACGTAAGCATGAAGAAATTGGGGCTCGATTATCTAGATCTGTATTTAATTCACTGGCCACTTCCCTCACAAGGAAAATTTTTAGACACATGGAAAGCACTTGAGCAGCTTTATAAGGATGGACGTGTCCGGGCAATTGGGGTAAGTAATTTTAAGGTTCATCATCTTGAAGAAATAATCGCAAACAGTGAAATTGTGCCGATGGTCAACCAGGTAGAATATCATCCCAGATTTAATCAACGAGAATTGCATGATTTTTGCAAAAAGCACGGCATCCAGCTTGAAGCTTGGTCTCCATTAATGCAGGGTGGTCTGCTTGAGGAACCAATTTTGGTTGAACTTGCAAAAAAATACAATAAATCACCAGCGCAAATTATTATCCGCTGGGACATACAAACAGGAGTAGTGACGATTCCAAAGTCGGTTAAGCCCCATCGCATTGCTGAAAATAAGGATGTCTTTGATTTTGAACTTTCAGAAGAGGACATGGATAAAATCAGTGCACTAAATCAGGACCAAAGGATGTTTGCTGATCCTGATACTTTTTATAAAGTATAAGTTTAGTATTAAATATTCTCTAGTAGTAATAAAAAGGGCAACCGAATAATACAAAAAAACAGCATCCTCCATTGATAGAGAGGTGCTGTTTTTATCAAAATACCAACTCTAATATTCAGGATACAGAAGAATAATCTGAACTAATAAAATTGACTCCTTTTTCTTAGGAGATGATATCAAGATAAAGGAAATCCCCGAACAATGTTTAAAAGCCTAGACAGTAATTTCCTTGGAAAAGAATTGTTTACGTAAACAATTACAAGTATACAAAAAGTAAACAATACGTATACAAAGTCGTTTACGCGTAAACAAATGTGTAAACATACTGTATTTACCTAATGTATACACATTTGTATTCAAAGATTACGAAAATGTCTACAAATACTCTTAGTTTACGAGATGTTTACAATTAAGTGTTTTTTTGGTAAATCAATTGATTTAATCTAGCAATCTCTTATAGCCTTAAATAAGAAATAGGAGATTTAGAAAACAGAGTATCCAATAAAAAGAAAAGGAATGATGAAAAGATGAGCTCTAGAATTGCGGCTGTAGATGTTGGTAATGACTCCATTAAGGCAATCTTTGGAGAAGTAGAGTACGAATTGAATATTCCTAATATTGTGGCAAGAGATACAGAAGATCGTCCTGTAATAGGAATAGAAGAATTAGATAACAAGAATCCTCTCGAAGGAATACATATTAAGGTTCACTCCCCTGCATTAAAAGAAAATAATGCTATCTATCGTGTTGGCCATTTAGCAACAAAGAGTAGCAGTGCAACCGAATTAGATCCAGGCAGTGCTAAATCGGAGGAAGATCAAACTTCAGTCATGCTTTTTGCTACATTGGCTTTAGATGCAGTCAATGAGAAGAATTCGAATTCTTTCCCACGAATGAAAAATGTCATTGACGCAAACTATACGCTTGGAACAGGGCTCCCTCTAAGAGAAGTAAAGGAAGGTAAGGACGCTGGATATCGATCTAAATTAGTTGGTTCTGTCCATCAAGTGGAATTTCTTGTGACACCTAAATACCAAGGGTTGAAAGTAAATATTAAATTTAATGAAGTGAAAATTTATCCTGAAGGATTTGCAGCCTATATCAATCTTGTCATGGATAATCAGTTGAAAATTATTAATAAAGATTTAATTGATAAAAGAATAATTATTCAGGATATAGGTGGTTTATCTACAGATATCGCGGTTATAAAAAATCGAAATGTCGATGATGATAAAGCGCAAGGATTTAATCTTGGTGTATCGGAATCACTAGAGTCTATAAGAGAAGAAATTCGATCCAAACACGGCATTGAATTAGACAGTCGACGTGATGTAGTGGAAATTATCACGCGAAAAAATGACAGAAACCATATTATGGTTAAGGGAAGCCGGACAAGTGTTCATGACATTACGGATCGTATCTTACTTGAACTAGCGAAAAAACAATATCGATTATTACGTAACGTATGGCAGAAGAATTCTCAGACAGAAATCTGTTATTTTGTTGGTGGAGGAGCAAATGTACTAAAAGAGTACATTAAAACATTAAATAATAATTTAGATGGCTATAACATTGAATTCTTTGAAGATGAGAAAGAGAGCATTTGGATGATGGCAAATGCTTATTATAAGCTCATTACTGATTTTGTAAGAAAGACAGAGAAGCCTAATCTACCGCAAGAACCTGTGAAAAATTAATAGGGTGATGATATGAAAAGCTCTAGTTCAAAGGGAATTAAGCGAGGACAAGCTATTTCATTTCGTGTCCCTTCTGATATTCCTGATCATCTTTTAAATCATTTACAAAAGCTTAAGGAAGTCGAAAGAAGAAATTTTTCAAGTAAAATAGCTGAGTTTGTGCTACAAGGGGTTGGTCAGTCCTTTTCAAAGGAACGAGAAACAATTACAATTCCTCTTCCCCATAAATTAAGCAAATCACAGCGAGATTGGTTGAAGCACGAGCATTCTGAGGCGTTGTTAGGTGCGATTATATACCAGCTTTTAAAAGATCCAGTTCGTTCAACAGCTTTGCTTGCATCTTTAAATAGTAATTCTTTAGATATAGACGAGGCCTTGTATTTGCAAGAAGAAAGAACAAATGAACGGGAGAAAGTAGCGGAAGCGGATGACTATTTGCATGCAACGGAAGAAACAGCTGTTATCGAAGAGATAGATAGCATGGATGATTTAGACAATTTTGATTGGGATAAAGCAACACATAATCAATCAATAGAAGCAGAAGCGGAAAAGGAACCAGAAGACAGTGAAAATGAAGATTTAGATAGTTTATTAGGAGACTTTCTTCATTCCATGAACAAGTAGTGTAGGTTGAAAGTTAGGATGCACAGGGAATTCTCGAAATTTGTCGAAGATGGATAGAGTGTGTAATTCCATGCATTTTCTGAAATGATTTAGCAACAGATTCTAAAATGTCTATTCAAAAAATAGATAGTTAACTAAAATAGAGAGATTAAAACCAAAAAATGCTGAGAACTCAACATTTTTTGGTTTTTTGTTTGGGCTCAATCGCTTCCATAAATAGGATTTTTTACAGTTACTATATTTATTTAAACAATTTCCGTAGATTTATATGCTAAGGGATGTGTAACAGTTAGGGGAAACAAGTTTTTCATGGAGTTCCTTTGTACGGAGAAATGCAATACAAGTGATAGAAACGATAAAACAAAAATTCGACAAAAAAACCAATAAATAGTTTGACATTTCAAAAAACAGACGTTATATTAATAGAATGTGAAAAATTATCTGAATGTTTCTAAAACAGTGATTAATCGGAGGTCATCTTATGGAACAACGTCAACAATGGGGATCACGGTATGGCTTTATCTTGGCAGCTGTCGGATCTGCTGTTGGTTTAGGGAATATCTGGAGGTTTCCAGCAGTTGCTTATGCAAACGGAGGAGGAGCCTTTTTCTTACCTTATTTATTTGCAATCATAACAGCAGGGATTCCAATATTAATTTTAGAGTTTACAATCGGTCAGAAATTTCGTGGATCAGCACCATTATCGCTGTTCCGTTTAAATAAAAAAGCAGAATGGCTTGGTTGGTGGCAGTTATTAATTGCCTTTGTCATCTGTACTTATTATGCAGTTATTGTCGCATGGGCGATAAAATTTACAATTTATTCATTTGGTACGCAATGGGGTTCAGACCCTGAAAGCTTCTTTTTTGGTAGTGTATTAAAGATAGCGGATCAACCTGGCACAATAGGCGGATTAGTTCCTGGTATTGTTATTCCAGTACTTTGTGTGTGGGCAGTGGCTCTCTTTGTTTTATATCGTGGAGTTTCAAAAGGGATTGAAAGATTAAATAAAATATTCCTTCCTATCCTGATTGTTATGTTTTTAGTAATCGTAATTCGTGCTTTAACTCTTGATGGAGCGACACAAGGATTAAACGCATTTTTCAAACCAAACTGGGAAATGATTCTTGACGGAAAGGTTTGGATTGCAGCATATGGGCAAATATTCTTCTCTTTATCGATTGGATTTGCAATCATGATTACTTATTCAAGTTATCTACCAAAAAAGTCGGATATAAATAATAATGCATTCATTACTGCATTTGCAAATTCTGGCTTTGAATTATTGGCAGGTATTGGTGTATTTGCTGCACTCGGCTTTATGGCAAATCAACAAGGCGTTGCTGTTGAAGATGTAGTAAGTAGTGGGATTGGACTAGCATTTGTAGTCTTCCCTAGCATCATCAATGAATTCCCTGGAATGAATGGTCTATTTGGGGTATTATTCTTCCTTTCTCTTGTTTTTGCAGGTATGACATCGCTTATTTCTATCGTAGAAACCTTCATCGCAGGAGTTCAAGAGAAGTTTAATGTATCACGAACAAAAGCGGTACTAACAAGCGGGCTAGTGGCAACAGTAATCTCCTTGCTTTTTGCAACAAATGGCGGTTTATATTTACTTGATGTAGTTGACTACTTTATAAATAACTTTGGAATTGTTACGGCAGGATTAGTAGAAGTCATCTTAATTGCTTGGTTCTTTAGAGGATTAAATGGACTACAGACTCATTCGAATGCTATTTCTGATATACGTATTGGTGCTTGGTGGAAGTTCTGTTTAAGTATTGTAACACCTCTTGTTCTTGGTTATATGATGGTTGACAACATTCGTCAGAATTTAAAGGAGAATTATGAAGGATATCCAACAACATTAATTTTGTATGCAGGTGTGTTAGTAGTCGCTTTGAGCATCATTATTGGGGTTCTTCTATCCTTTAAAAAGTGGAAATCTAATGCTCTAGACAAGAATAAGGAGGTTGTTTAATATGTCAGCTAGTGCGATCACCATGATGGTAGTTGGAATGGTTATCCTATGGGGCGGCTTAGCAGCCAGTATCTTTAATGTCGTAAGAGTTTCTAAGAAAGCTAAATAATAATTTTAAAAGGGATTGGCCATAACGATATGGTTGATCCTTTTTTATTGGTTGAAAAAGAGGAAAAGTTCACTAAAAATTCAAAATAAATAATGGATAACAAAAAACAAGTTGACGAATATCGACAAAATACGTTACTATAAAAACTAATTGAATAAGACCTCACTTTTTTTTACAGTGAGGTAGAGGCGCGATATTTAACAGTCTTTAGTGGAGTTTGAGGAGCTTTGATGCTAGGGAGAAGGAAATGTCGCCGAAGTTTGTAATATTCTCCATATTACATGCTGGGTCTGTAGTTAAGAGCTGCAGGACTGTCTCAATAAACACCTAGTTTATTGAGTTGTGCTATCTCATTTGGGATAAAAGAGAGGACTTTAGGGCTATCGCATATACTACGACCTGAGTTTATCTCAGGTCTTTTTTTGTTTTAGTAGATTAATAGGAAAACAGGGGGAAAGACATCATGAGAAACAAGTTAACATTATTTTTAGTTTTAATATTATCCGCAATGCTTTTATTAGCTGGATGTGGGACAAGCAGCGATTCAGCTTCTGGATCGAATGATGATAATACATTTAAAGTAGGGATGGAGGCAGGTTATGCTCCGTTTAACTGGACGCAAA
Source organism: Niallia sp. HCP3S3_B10 (assembly GCF_052064465.1). Classification (NCBI taxonomy): domain Bacteria; kingdom Bacillati; phylum Bacillota; class Bacilli; order Caryophanales; family Bacillaceae; genus Niallia; species Niallia sp. HCP3S3_B10. The sequence goes on from NZ_JBQHVO010000004.1 coordinate 36,807, forward strand.
ATGATGATTCTAATGGTGCGGTGAAAATTGAAGGGTCTTCAGAATATGCTGGAGGCTATGATGTAGAGATTGCTAAAAAAGTGGCAGAAGGTTTAGGAAAAGAATTAGTGATTGTAAAAACAGAGTGGGATGGCTTAGTACCAGGATTAGTTTCAGGAAAAATTGATGCCATCATCGCAGGGATGTCACCGACTGCAGAGCGTAAAGAAACAATAGATTTTTCAGGTAACTACTATACATCCAATTTAGTAATGGTAGTAAAAAAAGGTAGTGAGTTTGAAAATGCTACGTCTATCCAGGATTTTAAAGGAGCAAAAATTACGGCACAGTTAAATACATTCCATTATTCTGTTATTGATCAAATTAATAGTGTAGAAAAAAAGACGGCAATGGATAACTTCCCCGCTATGAGAGTAGCACTGGAGTCAGGAGTTATTGATGGATATGTATCTGAACGTCCAGAAGGGATTAGTGCTTCCACTGCAAATGATAAGTTTGTAATGGTTGAATTTAAGGATGGATTCAAAACGTCAGAAGAGGAGACAACTACCGCTGTTGGTCTTCAAAAGGGCAGTGACTTAACAGAGAAGATTAACAAAATTTTAGCAGATATTCCAGAAGAAGAACGTACAAGCATGATGGATAATGCTATTAAAAATCAACCTGCAGCAGAATAAAAAAGGATAAAACCGACTGTAGCCTTTATACAGACGGTTTTATCAAGTAAGTGAGGAGAAAAGATGAGTTTTGAGTGGATCATTAAAATAATTTCAGAGAACTGGCCGATGTTTCTTCGTGGTGCTGGTGTAACGCTTTTGATTGCGTTAATCGGAACTATTATTGGAGCAGCAATCGGATTGGTTGCAGGGGTTATTCGCACTATCCCGACCCCGGAACGAGTAGTAAAAAAAGTTATATTAAAAGTAATTAATATCATCTTGTCTATCTATATTGAATTCTTCCGCGGAACACCGATGATCGTCCAAGCGATGGTTATCTTTTATGGTTCCGCGCTAGCTTTTGGTTTAAATATGGATGTGCTCACTGCAGCTATTATTGTTGTATCCATTAATACAGGAGCATATATGGCGGAAATTGTTCGTGGTGGGATTGTTTCCGTTGATAAGGGCCAGTTTGAAGCGGCTCATGCAATTGGCATGAATCATCTACAAACAATGTGGAATGTAGTGTTACCACAGGTTATTCGAAATATCCTACCAGCAACAGGAAACCAATTTGTTATTAATATTAAAGATACATCTGTATTAAACGTAATTTCTGTTACGGAATTATATTTTGTTACAAAATCCATTTCAGGAAATAACTTTAGATATTTTGAATCGTTTTTCGTAGCTTGTATGATTTATTTTGTAATGACCTTAATTGTTACGAGAATATTGCTATATATGGAGAAAAAGTTAGATGGATCGAATAATTACACGATCATCGGAAATGATGCACAGTTAGAATTAGATAAAAAATAATGGAAGAAGGTGAAGAACGATGGAACAAATCATTGATATACAGCATCTGAACAAATCCTATGGAACACATGAAGTACTTAGAGACATTAATTTCTCCGTAAATAAAGGGGAAGTTGTTTCCATCATTGGTTCCTCTGGATCTGGTAAATCTACGCTTCTTCGTTGTATAAATTTATTAGAAAAAGCAAGTGGCGGGCAAATATTTTACCATGGTGCAAATATATTGGATAGCAATCATAATGTCGCAGATTATCGCAAACATCTTGGTATGGTATTTCAACAATTTAATTTGTTTAATAATCACAATGTCCTTAAAAATTGTGTGGTGGGACAAGTAAAGGTGTTGAAACGATCCAAAGAAGAAGCAGAAAAGATGGCCATGCATTATTTAAAAGTTGTGGGAATGGATAAATATATTAATGCAAAGCCAAAACAGCTATCTGGTGGTCAAAAGCAGCGTGTTGCAATTGCGAGAGCCCTATCGATGAGTCCAGATGTCATGTTGTTTGATGAGCCTACTTCCGCTCTTGATCCAGAAATGGTGGGAGAAGTACTAAAAGTCATGAAAGACCTCGCCAATTCCGGTCAAACGATGATCATCGTAACACATGAAATGGAATTTGCGAAGGAAGTATCTGATCGGGTTATCTTTATGGACAAAGGAGTTATTGCAGAAGAAGGAAGTCCAGATCAAATTTTCCATAACCCGACACAAATACGTACGAGAGAATTCTTAAAGCGCACTTTAGTAACGCAACCATCCTAACTTATAGCTATAGCTAGAGAATGAGGAAGATAATCCGCAACCAAATAAGTGAGTTTTAGTCATAGAAGATGGTCTCTGCCTGTGTAGAGGTCATCTTTTTCTATTAGCAAAAATTGGTGAAATGGGAATATGCATCTAAAGCGCCCTAATACAGGCAAAATGGAGCATAAGATTGGTGAACCATAGCATAAGTTAAAGATGTTTTTAATATTTGAGGATTCTATGTCATAATAGAGTGAAGTGCAAGCTGTGCTCTAGGAAGGATAGATATCTTATGAAATACATGAAATCACAAATGAAAAAGTTAATCAAAGATAATAAGGACTTACAGATACGCTTAAAGGATTTGATTGATGAACATGACCTTGATAAAAGTTCGGCTATAAGAGCATTGTATCATTCGGAAGTAGCAGCAGGCGGAAAGTATCAATCCGCATATCAAGCATTAGACTTACCAAAAGGGTAGGTCTTTTTTAAACTGTTTTATGAAGGATTGTACATTTGCCAAGAAAAGATAGCGTATAATAGAAGTTTGTATAAGAGAATGAATGTTACGGAAATAATAAAAAGAATAAATAAAAAAAGAGGCTTTGTGATGAGTGAAAAAGGTTTTCATGATTTTAATTTAAGTAATCAAATAGTAAAGGCTCTAGATAGTTTAGACTATCAAATTCCAACAGAAGTACAGAGGAAGGTGATTCCTCTTGTGTTAGAGAAAATAGATCTTGTAGTGAAATCCCAAACAGGAAGTGGGAAGACAGCATCTTATGGGATTCCAATTTGTGAATTAATAGAGTGGGAAGAAAATAAGCCTCAGGCGTTAATTTTGACACCAACAAGAGAGCTTGCCGTTCAAGTAAAAGATGACATTATTGATATAGGAAGATTTAAACGAATAAAAGCAGCGGCTATTTATGGAAAACAGCCTTTTGCCATTCAAAAAACAGAATTAAAGCAAAAAACACATGTAGTGGTAGGAACACCAGGACGTGTATTAGATCATATAGAGAGAGGTACGTTGACTTTAAATCAAATAAACTACCTTGTCATAGATGAAGCAGATGAAATGCTGAACATGGGCTTTATTGAACAAGTGGAGGCTATTATAAAGGCATTACCAAAGAATCGAGTGACAATGCTATTCTCAGCTACACTACCTGAGGCGGTTAAGGACCTATCTCTTCGCTATATGAAGACACCTATTGATATAGAAATAAAGGCAACGGGACTCACAACAGATAAAATTGATCATTCGCTTCTGAAAGTAGAGGAAAAGGACAAATTCTCTATTCTTCAAGATATAACGATTGTGGAAAATCCTGATAGCTGTATCATTTTTTGCCGAACAAAGGATAGAGTAGATACATTATGTGAGCAGTTGTTAGATTTAGGGTACAGCTGTGATCAAATTCATGGTGGTATGGTCCAGGAAGACAGACTTGAAGTAATGAATGATTTCAAAAGGGGAGAGTTCCGCTATTTAATCGCAACAGACGTAGCGGCAAGAGGTATTGATATTGATAGTATCACCCATGTTATTAATTATGACCTTCCTTTAGAAAAGGAAAGCTATGTACATCGTACTGGACGAACAGGTCGGGCAGGGAAAAAAGGGAAAGCTATCACATTTGTTACCCCATTTGAAGATAAGTTTTTTAAAGGGATTGAAGAATATATCGGTTTTGAAATTCCAACTTTAGCAGCACCTTCCAAAGAAGAGGTTTCTGCAAATAAAGCAGACTTTGAGGCAAAGAAGAACGTGGAGCCAACCATTAAAAAAGCAAAAAATGAAAAACTAAACAAGCATATTATGAAGCTATACTTTAATGGTGGTAAGAAAAAGAAGCTCCGAGCAGTAGATTTTGTGGGTACCATTGCTAAAATAGACGGAGTAACAGCAGAGGATATTGGGATCATTACAATAATGGATACACATTCTTATGTTGAAATTTTAAATAATAAAGGGCCTATCGTACTGAATAAAATGAAGAAAACAACCATAAAAGGAAAGCTGTTGAAGGTATATGAGGCTAATAAGAACGGATAAATGATTAGTTACTATTGATTACGAATCTTTCGTATAGTTCCTTTGGGTTTATTGTAATTACCTTTCCCATATATAGCATCAACTACAAAATTAGCTATCTTTGGAATTTTTAAAAGAACGTCATAAGCAAGAAAGACCTTATTTGAATGAATGATTGTATGGAGGTTCTTTCTACTGCTCCACTGTTTTTGATATAATAATACTTTAGTACAAATTCAAGCGGTGGAGGAAATAAAATAATGAGCAATTTGCCTAATTGTCCGAAATGTCATTCGGAATATACATATGATGATGGGACACTTTTGGTTTGTCCAGAATGCGGATATGAGTGGACGTCAAACACTGATTTGGAAACAGACGGTGATAATAGAGTGATCAAAGATGCAAATCGAAATGTTTTGAACGACGGAGATACAGTTACGGTAATCAAGGATCTTAAGGTAAAAGGCAGTTCCTCTGTTTTAAAGCAAGGAACAAAGGTGAAAAATATTCGCTTGGTAGACGGTGATCATGATATTGATTGTAAAATTGCTGGATTTGGAGCAATGAAATTAAAATCGGTATTTGTAAAGAAAATATAGGCGTTTAAGAACAAGGCAGTCAAAGGGACGGTTCTACTGGAGGACAATTAATATTGTTTTACAGTAGAACCGTCTTTTTGCAGCTTATAGAACGAACATTTCATAAAGTGCTTCTGTAATATCTTCTGGTGAATATCCACGAACCTCTCGTTGAAATAAATAGGAATCACTTTTTAGAGCGGCTAATAAAATATCTGCTTTAAAGACATTGGTGTCAGGTTTTTTTGAAGTGCTGTTCATTTCATTAAATAGGTTCACAAATTGCTGATGCAATTGATCGTGTAAGGGACTGCGCGTTCTGGGTTTTGAGGGGGGGATGCTTCAGAATCCTCTACACCTTTAAGCAATTGGGCTTTGCTTTCTCTAAATTGGATGAATAAACGAATAATGCCTTTTAATCGCATAAAGTTTTCCAGTGTATTAAAGTACGGTGGGATGACTGTCCTTAAGGAGTACAAGAGGAAAAACGAGTGGTTGGAATAAATTAGTTTTAACATATGACTATATGTATAATCATAAATTACAAATATAAAAAAGCCCAAACAATTAGCCGAATCCTTCGTTGGTATCTTCGTATAATTGTTTGGGTTCATCTTAAATTAGCATATTTATATCTTCATATTTTTGCATGTCTAGTTAGCCTAGTACAAAAGCGTTTTAATTCCTATTTCTTTTAATTAAATAAAGAATTATGCAATGTATTCCGCCATTTTTCGATAAATCCTTCTTTTGGAGGATCAATGTTCATTAAATCAGGTGTATAGAACTTAAAGCGATTTTTTCCATTGTTTTTCGCATAGTACATTGCTCTATCCGCATTTTCAAGAAGTATTTCTTTCGTTTCACCGTCATTCGGATAGAGACTTATACCAACGCTAACAGAAACTTTGGCTTCCGCTTTGTTTATGGAATATGGTTGCGAACTACTTTGGATAATCCGGTCTGCAATATTTTCTAATTCATTTTTTGATGATTCTTCTACGATAACAATGAATTCATCTCCACCAATTCTGCTTATAACATCCTCTTCTCTTAAATTATCTTGGAGTCTTGAAGCTACTTCGATAAGCAATTGATCTCCTGCGTCATGCCCTAACGTATCATTCACATTTTTAAACCCGTCCAAATCGATAAACATAATGCCAAAACAATGCCCATGTCTTTTTGACCGAGCAAATGTTTTTTCAATATGGCGGTCGAGTGCTTTTCGATTTGGTAAATCAGTAAGGTCATCAAGATACGCCATTTGTTTGAGGTTCAATTCTAGCGTCTTTCTGTCTGTTATATCTATTAATCTATTAAATGACCATTTATTTTTGAAACAGTACCGTTTTTATCGATAATAGGAATAGCTTTTTGAACGACCCATTTTACATGGCTCTCGTCTTGAATGACCCGATATTCGACCTTACTAGGATGTCCTTTCAACAATTTATGTTCAAATTCTAAGATTTTTGTAAATTCTTCCGGGTGAACATATTGTTTATAATCAAAGGGATACTTTAGCTCATTGTTAATAGTTTTTCCGAAAATCTTTTCTAAATCCTTTGAGAAATTTATTAGTCCATTTTGAATATCAACAGAATAAATAGAGCCTTCTAGTGAATGAAGTAACCGCACATAGTCTTGAATAGTATTCGATAATTCTTTCTCTCTTTCCTCGCGCTTTTTTAGAGATTCTTTGAGGATCTGACTTTGCTTAGTTAGCTCAATTGTTCGACTCCTCATTGTCCATAGTAAAAGTAAAAACACTATAATAATTCCTATTCATATTATTTGCTTTTGTTTAAAAAACGTTAAATTTAAGACTGTCATTAAAATAGATAGGATTATTACTAATATTGTTCTATTTATATTCATATTCTCACCTTGTTTCCATATGGAATTTCTATTCTTATTTCGACCACTAATCCATATTTTACACTATTTATTTCGATTACCTTTAGGGAACACTGAAATATTTAAATTTACAGATTACTGGAGTAGCGACTAGATGCAGTATTTGCTTCTATATCACACTGGAATGGGCTCTGAGCCGCGTGTAAGCTCTTATAAATTTTTACAGTTAACATAACGATTCTGATGTCACCTTCCCACTATGCCTTCTCCTTTTTTTACTCAAAAAAAGACTTCTTTCATTGCTTCAACACGTCCTCTGCATTCCAGTTCATATTTAGTTCATATTTGTAATTTATTATCACTTCATAAGATGAATAGAGGAGGATTTACTTTGAATCAGATGACTAATAATAAAAAGCTTATAGATAGCAGGGAATGGGCTGTGGAAGCCAATGGGCTCGTAAAGGTATTTGGTGATAACCGTGCCGTTGATGGAGTGGATTTACAGGTTCGCACAGGTTCTATTTATGGTGTGCTTGGTCCTAATGGTGCGGGGAAAACAACTACAATTCGAATGCTCGCAACGTTGCTAAAGGCAGATGCAGGTTCTGCAAAGATCTTTGGATACGATATAGGAAAGGAGCCACAGCAAGTTCGCCAATTGATTGGTGTAACAGGTCAGTATGCTTCTGTTGATGAGTCACTAAGCGCGACAGAAAATTTAATTATTTTTTCTCGTCTATTAGGTTTAGGACGTGCAGAATCAAAGCGTAAAGCGATGGAATTACTAGAAGAGTTTGGCCTAACGGAGGCAGCCAAACGTCCATTGAAAAATTTCTCAGGTGGAATGCGAAGACGACTTGATTTAGCTGCGAGTCTTATTGCACAACCCCCGCTTATCTTTTTAGACGAACCAACTACTGGACTCGATCCACGAACACGCAATCAAATGTGGGAGACAATCCGGAAATTAGTAAAGGGAGGATCAACCGTATTACTGACCACACAATACCTGCAAGAGGCAGATGAACTTGCTGATCGAGTTGCGGTCATTGACCATGGTAAAGTGGTTGCAGAAGGAACTGTTAATGATCTGAAGGAATCTATCGGTACATCGTCCTTACATTTAAGTATTCAAGATGAGCAATATATGCAGGAGGCTCGCTTAATCGTGGAGCGTGTGCTTAAGGTCCAATCAGCTGTATCAGCAGAAGGCGGAAAAATTACAGCACCTATGGCAGATGCTGATAAAGTAACAGATTTACTTATCACGCTAAAAGAGGCTGGTATTTCATTAGCTGAGCTTAGCGTGCAAAAACCAACATTAGATGAGGTTTTTCTTACTATCACTGGTTCAAAAGAAAATACTGCAAATAAAGCTAGTAAATTGGAGGAATTAGCATGAGTAGCACTACAATGAAACCAATTCGTGAAAGAAAGCTCCGGGGAAACTCAAGTTTTCGTCAGGCGGTTAGAAATTCATTAACAATGGCCTACAGAGGTTTACTTAAGATAAAGCGTACGCCTGAGCAGTTATTTGATGTAACTTTACAGCCGATTCTTTTTACACTTATGTTTACGTATATTTTTGGAGGGGCGATTTCTGGCAATGTACAAAACTATTTACCGGTCATTATTCCCGGTATTCTCGTTCAAACGGTTATTACAACATCTGTTGTGACAGGAGTTCAGCTGAGGGAGGACATGGATAAAGGGGTATTCGATCGATTTAAGTCTCTGCCGATTGCCAGAATTGCGCCTTTGGCGGGAGCATTGCTTGCTGATACGATTCGTTATACGATTGCCACAACCCTTACGTTTACAATGGGATATATAATGGGATATCGACCAGAAGCTGGTATCGGTTTTGTTATCTTAGCAGGACTTCTTGTGATTGTTTGTTCATGGGCAATTAGCTGGATTTTTGCTTTCTTAGGCGTTATTTCGCGAACGGCTTCTAGTGTACAAGGAATTTCCATGATTGTGTTATTTCCGGTGACGTTTCTTTCCAATGCCTTTGTTCCAGCTGATACCATGCCTCATTTTCTTCAATTATTTGTAAAGATTAATCCAATCTCTCACTTGGTTACAGCAGTAAGGGATTTAACGAACACGGGGACAATTGGCTGGGATTTCACCATCTCCATTATTGGAGCGGCGGTAATAGTAGCTATCTTTGCTCCAATGACTGTACGTGCTTATATGCGTCGTGCATGAGTTTTAGATAAAATAATAGAATAATGAAAGAAGAACGGTCAATAATTTGGCGGTTCTCCTTATTTCTTTAAAAGGAATGATAATATGGCAAAAATACTGATAGTAGATGATGACCCACATATTAGAGAATTAATTCATGTTATTTTAACAAAGGAAGGCTTGTCTAGTGTAGAAGCAGGAGATGGAGAAATGGGTCTGTCTTTACTCGAACAGGATAAAATTGATTTAATTATACTTGATATTATGATGCCGAATATGGATGGATGGACATTTTGCCGGGAAGTACGGACTTATTATACAGATACATTGCCAATCTTAATGCTGACTGCAAAAGGAGAGACTACGCAAAAAGTGAAGGGTTTTGACCTTGGAGCAGACGATTATTTAGTAAAGCCCTTTGCTCCAGCTGAGTTAGTTGCAAGAGTAAAAGCTTTACTTAAACGCTATCAAATCTCCCTTTCGAATCGTTTGGAAATTGGCAATGTCATGATCGATCGGGACTCGTATAAAGTGTCGATTGGCAAGGAGGAGATTACCCTGCCATTAAAGGAATTTGAATTATTATTTAAACTTGCAACCCATCAAAAGAAAACTTTTTCAAGGGAACAATTAATTGAAGATATTTGGGGCTTTGATTATGAAGGGGATGAACGAACAGTTGATGTTCATATAAATCGATTGCGCCAGCGGTTCCCTGAAGAGGAATGTCCCTTTAAGATAACGACGATTCGTGGTCTTGGTTATCGATTGGAGGTAAGACAGTGAAGAGAAAGGTAGCAAAATTCATAAAACGAACAGCTGGTTTCCTTGCAATCATTCTGTTTTTACTATTATGCTGGTCACTAGCCTATGGGCTAACAGCATGGCTTTATGATGTAATCCAAATAACGCCCCGAGATTTCATCAGGCAATTAATGAATTCTTTAGTGGGATTTTTCTTTTTTGGCTGCTTAATATCGATTATCACAAAAATTCCATGGGTAAGATCAAAACAAGACAAACACTTGTATCCAATCATTCAGGCAATAAAGATGATAGCTGAAGGAAATTTTAATATCGATCTTTCTTATTATAAAAATCAGTTTCGTGAAGGAGACAATGATCATCCTTATTATCAAATCGTAACAAATATAAGTCACATGGCAGAAAAATTAGGAGAAATGGAAGAACTGCGTCAGGAATTTATCTCCAATGTATCCCATGAAATCCAGTCACCCTTAACTTCTATAAGTGGTTTTGCCCATGCCTTGAAAAATGATGATTTAAGTTCAGTAGAACGCAAACACTATTTAAGCATTGTTGAAATGGAAAGCATCCGTTTGTCTAAATTAAGTGAAAATCTATTAAAGCTTACTTCTTTAGAATCGGAACATTTGCCTTTGAATCTAAAAGAATACCGTTTAGATTATCAACTCCGCCGGATTATTCTTGCCAATGAGCCCCAATGGCCAGAAAAAGAAATTAATATGGATATCGTTCTACCAGATGCAACGATTACTGCAGATGAGGAAATGCTTGATCAAGTATGGATTAATTTACTTCATAATAGTATAAAATTCACGCCAGAAGGAGGTACTATAACAGTTGAGGCATTTAAATCGGAGAATGGGATTATTACTGTTAAAATAAGAGATACAGGAATCGGAATGGACCAAGATGCACTCATGCATATATTTGAGCGTTTTTATAAAGCAGATAAATCAAGAAATCGGAACATGGGGGGAAATGGTCTCGGTCTTTCCATTGTCAAAAAAATCATTGATTTACATGAAGGAGAAATTCAAGTACAAAGTGAGATGGGAAAAGGAACAGAAATAACAGTAAAAATTGGGAAGCGGAGGTAAGGTTCTAATGAGGTCGATTAACCCGACCTCTGCTTCTATTTTCCAAATAAGGAGCGATTAAGATGGTAAATAAAGTTTTCTTAAATGATTTTGCATTATCTGTTTCCAATTATAAAGAGAAAAAGGTAAAAAGTACCGATTCTGAGAAGCTGTTAACAAGGCTAAGCTTTGAATTTAAAGTAAGAGGTGGGGAAGAATACCACGTAGTTACGAAGTTTTTATACGAAAATGTATTTGATGTAAATATCCCTAATGAGCAAGTGGCTTTTAGAGGGAAAATCAACAAATATTCCACTTCCTATACCAATTTCTCCGATGAAAACAGCATTAGTGATTTCTTTTTGGAATTAGTGGAAGTGGAATAAATTCAGAAGGGAATTAGCAAAACAGATCATCTTTATCGGATTTAGAGATCTGTTTTTTCTTATATATACACGGAAAGGGAGGTTCTCTATATGAAATTAAGTATTTTAGATCAAGCACCTGTTTTATCTGGGAAAACCTCTCAAGATGCACTTATAGAATCAATGAAGCTTGCCCAATGTGGAGAAAAACTAGGATATACAAGATATTGGATTGCGGAACATCATGATTTTCCCGGCCTTGCTAGTTCTGCTCCAGAAGTAATGCTTGGGTATATTGGTGCCAATACAGAAAAGATAAGAATTGGTGCTGGAGCCATATTATTACCACACTATAAACCGTATAAAGTAGCGGAAACATTTAATATGCTAGCGACATTATTTCCAAATCGAATCGATCTAGGAATAGGGAGAGCGCCAGGAGGATCTGCCGAAGCTTCGATTGCTCTCTCTGGGAACTTTTTAGAAAATGTTCGGAATATGCCTAACTCCATTAAAGAGCTTCTACATTTTTTATATAATAACTACCCAGCTGATCAGATGTTCTCCAAAATAACAGCACACCCTTTTCCTGATGTGGCTCCTGTTCCATGGATTCTCGGAACGAGTGAAAAAAGTGCTATACAAGCGGCAGAGCATGGGACAGCCTATGCATTTGGACATTTTATGAGCGATAGAGATGGAATCGAGATTGTGAATACATATAGAAGCTCATTTAGACAAAATGGTGGCATTCAGGAACCTCAAGTGATTGTAACGATATCGATTATTTGCGCGGAAACAACAGAACAGGCTGAAGAGCTGGCTTTAAGCTGGTTCCTATCGAAAATCCAAACGGATAAAGGGAAAAAAAATAAAGGCATTCCCACTATAGAAGAAGCAAAAAATTATTCTTTTACGAGTGAGGAACAAGAAAGAATGAAAGAAATGCGTCAAAAGATGATTATTGGAAATCCAAAAGAGGTTAAAAAGGAATTGGTTGAGCTGCAATCAGCGTACAATGCAGACGAAATGATGATTGTGACTATTACGAATAGCTATGAAAGTAGAAAGAAGTCTTATGAGCTTATTGCAAAGGAAATATGGTAATATTTTTTAAAACGTAAGGAAAGAAGGTCATTCAAATGAAATTGAGTGTACTGGATCAATCTGTTATTAGTAAGAATTTAAATGCAGGGTTTGCACTTCAAAATACAATTAAATTGGCAAAACGAACAGAGGAGCTTGGCTACACTCGTTTTTGGGTTGCTGAACATCATAACTCCAATGGAATTGCTGGGACTTCCCCAGAGGTTCTTATCTCGACTATTGCCGCACAGACAAATAAGATACGTGTAGGCTCTGGTGGCGTTTTGCTTCCACAATATAGTCCTTTTAAAATTGCGGAAGACTTTAAGGTGTTAGAAGCATTGTATCCGAACAGAATGGATTTAGGGATTGGACGTTCACCAGGTGGATCTGCGCCTACTCGGCTAGCTTTAACAGATGGAATGAGAAAAAGCTTAAATGAATTCCCGCGTCAGGTTACGGCACTTCAAGAATATATAGCCAATACGCAATCTAATCAAGAGGTCCAAGCGTATCCATCCATTGAAACTCGACCAGAAATTTGGATGCTAGGTGTCTCGCAGCGGGGAGCTAGATTAGCCGCAGAAAAGGGAGCTGCTTTTACTTATGGGCACTTTATAAATCCAATCAGTGGCAGCATTGCGATGAAACATTATCGGGAGAACTTCCAGCCGTCTAGCATTCTTAGAAACCCACAAGCAAATGTATGTGTATTTGTTGTTTGTGCACCAACACAGGAAGAAGCAGAAGAAATGGCAGTTAGCCAAGATCTTTGGCTGCTAGCAATTGAAAAAGGCGAAGACACTTTTATTCTTTCAAAAGAAGAGGCAAAAGGGATTCAGCTATCAGAAGAAGACCAAGCAATTATAAGAAAAAATCGAAAACGAGCGATAATTGGGACGCCCAAAAAGGTAAAAGACGAGATTTTGCATTTAAGTGAAGTCTATCAAACAGAGGAATTTATGATAATCACCAATATTTATGACTTTGAGGACAAAATGCAGTCATATACCTTATTAGCAGAGGCCATTCTTTAAATTTGGCTGTTTGATACGAAAGCAGTCTTAAACTTTGAATGTAAACACTTATTAAATTTAGCTATAATAATGTAAAAGGGGGTGCTTACAGTTGGAGAATCACATACGATTGTCTGATACTACTTCCACTCATGCAAAGCCTATTATTAGAAAGGCGATACTTTGCATGGGGCGAAACAAGTAATTTTTATCGCTAACTAATATTTTGGCTTTGCACCTTATTTTAGAAAAAAATAAAAATAAGGGAGCGGGCAAAATTGAAGTATACAAATGCAACGAATGTTTTACCTGAAAAGCTTGTTGTAGAAATTCAAAAATATGTTCAAGGTGAGACCTTGTATATTCCGAAACAAGAAAATGCGTATAAGAAGTGGGGAACTTCAAGTGGTGGAAGAAAAATGCTAGATGGCCGAAACAATGCAATAAAAGCAGCTTTTGCTAATGGAAGCACTATTCAGGCATTGGCAATAGAATATCATCTCTCCACGGAAACAATTAAGAAAATCGTGTACTCACATAAAAAGAAAGACTAGCACTGGTGACCTCTCATCAGTGTTTTTTATGTAAAAATTGTTTCTCAATCATCTTTTCCATTTTAGAAAGGGAGTGAGTTTTACTAAAATAGAAAGACAGGACACAACAAAATAATAGGAGAGAATGCAATGACAGAACCATTTATCAAAAATGAACAACTGAATTTTATTAAAAAACAGATCGCCATTATTAAGGATAGTATGAATAAAAGCTTACCTAAAACAGTGTTAGTTGCCGTAATAGAATTAGCTCATGCGAAAGTTTTAGAACTTTTTCCTCAAGCATCAAGTGAACAGCAAGCGTTATTGGATATTTCCAAATGGAAAACAAAGAATGAATACGATCAATACATCGAGGGACTTACTGCATATGTATTGCCATTTCCGAAACTGACGGAACAACAACTAAAAAAATTATTTCCAAAGCAAAAGAAATTAAAATTACCTGATTTAACAACAATCGATCACCATAAACTAACCTATTTAAGCTGGACGGATGGAAAGTCTAATAGAAAATTTATTATTTATGATTTAGAAGGACAATTAGTAGGAATGGAGGGGAAAATGACAGCAACTAATAAAAAAAATATTTGCTCTTTCTGCAATAGCTTTGGAGAAGTTGCTTATTTTTCAACGATTACCAAAGACAAAAAACCCAAAAATGCAGATTATTACAAGGCTATTGGAAATTTTATTTGTACAGATAGCAGCGAATGCAATAGGAATATAGACAATACCGCATATTTGCAAGAATTTTTTCAGACCGCAGAAGGACGGCGCTACTGAGGACATCATCAGTAGAACTGTCCTTTTGCTTGTATTTTAATTACCTGTGCTAAGGTTATCAATCCTCTTTCTAATTCATCGAATGTAGCATAAGAATAGGATATGCGCAGATGCTGATCATCTGTTTTATCATAAATGATTCCTGGATTGATAAGAATTCCTTCACGAAGTGCTAAATCAAATAGCTTTCGTGTAGAGATGCTTGGCTTTAGTTTTAGCCATATATAGAACCCGCCTTTAGGAGAGAGCCATGTTGCAATATCTGAAAAATATTTCTTTAATAATCCCATTGTAAAATCTCTTCTATACCTGAGCTCAGCTTTTACGTCCTTTAGAAAATCCTCATATAAGCCATGATGCAGCCAGCTTTCTACAACAGACTGAGATAAGGTGCTGGAACCATAATCTGTCTGCATTTTTATATCGGCTAAATGCTCTATGACTGGTTCTGGTCCTACAATCCAACCAATTCTCAGTCCAGGACTTAAGGATTTGGAGATACTGCCAATGTAAAGAACATTTCCTTGCGTATCGATTGCTTTTAAAGGCCTAGGCGGAGGGCTGTCCAGCCATAAATCTCCGTACACATCATCTTCAATAATAGGAATCGATTCTTTTTGGCAAACTGCTATTAAGTCAGCTCGCCTCTTTTCAGACATTAATGTACCTGTTGGATTGTGAAAATTAGGGATGGTATATAGTAATGCTGATTTTTGCTGGGTCTTACTCTTAATTCGTCCAATAGCATCGTACGCTAACCCTTCTTCATCAAGAGGAAGTCCTATTAAGTTCATTCCCGCAGATTGAAATACATGAATAGAATTTAAATAGGAGGGGGCTTCGTGAAAGATAGTAGACCCTCTTTTTAATAGCCCAATAGAAAGTAATTGCAATGCTTGAAGTCCTCCTGAAACGATTAAAATGGATTCAGAGGAAGTTATAATTCCTTTCGTCTTCAAATAGGCACTTACTGTTTGGCGTAAAGCTAAGCTTCCCTTCGGTTCTGTATATCCAAGAGAGAGATTTAATTTTCCGCTAGATTGAAAGGTTTGTTCCATGCGTTCTTTAGGTAGCAATTCTGGAGAAAGCTCACCTGTTCCCAACCTAATAATACTTGGATTTGCTTCTGCTTGATTAATTTCTTGGATGATAGAAATGTTTGGTTGATGTATGCCTGATTTTACATAACTAATCCAATCTGGCGGAGGAGTAGATGCAAGCAAGCTCCACGTATTATTTATTACCTTTGTTCCGCTCCCCACCTTTGCTTCAATTAACCCATCAGCAGCTAGTTCCTCTAGGGCTGTTATAATGGTGCTTCGGTTAACTTGGAATTGCTTGGCTAAATTCCGTTGAGAGGGGAGCTTCATACCAATTGTCCATTCTCCATGCGTTATTTTCTTTTTCATAAAGGAAGTTATTTGCTGGTGTAAAGAAACGGTTGAGCTTTTTTGTGGTTTCCATTCAATTTCTGCCATGAGTATACTCCTATCTTTATTTTCTCTTATTTTATCAAAATGGTTGGGTTAATGACCATCCAATTGGATGGAGACAGAACGCCTCTTCTTCGCTATTCTGTAGGAAGAAGAGGGGGAATAAGGATGGAAGCATTATTACATGGAATGATATTGGCATTTGGGTTAATACTACCTTTAGGCGTTCAAAATATATTTTTGTTTAATCAAGGAGCAACACATAAAAAATTCACATATGCGTTACCGGCAATCATAACAGCTAGTATCTGTGACAGTTTACTAATCTATTTAGCTGTTGCTGGTGTCTCTGTGGTGGTATTTACCTTTGCATGGGTAAAAGCATTTTTGTTTTTTATTGGATTCTTTTTCTTAGTATATATGGGATGGGCTATGTGGAAGAGTGCTGCGGAAGTGGGAATTAAACAAGAAAAAATACGGTTTTCTCCACGTCGACAAATTACGTTCGCCGCCTCCGTTTCTTTATTAAATCCACATGCAATTCTGGATACGATTGGAGTCATCGGTACAAGCTCTCTTGCTTATAGTGGTGAAGAAAAAATTATTTTTGCGGTTGCTTGCATGAGTGTTTCATGGATATGGTTTTGTTTTTTAGTTTTGCTAGGTCGAAAGCTTGGGCAAATTGATACCCATGGGATCGTTTTAAAGCGCATGAATCAGCTATCTGCCATAATCATTTGGGGAATGGCACTTTATTTGGGAACAAATCTGTTAACCTTGTAGAGGACCATGGCCACGTCTGTTAATCTATTTGGGCATCCAAAATGACAACCTACCAATATTTCGCTATAATGAAAAGGTTGTAATTACCCTTCAAATGATAAAGGGGGTTTTTTTAGATGATTCAATTGCATAATGTCAGTAAAAGTTATGCGAATTACCAGGTCATTAAGTCTATTAGTTTAGCGATACATAAAGGAGAAATCTTTGGGATAATTGGTGCGAGTGGTGCTGGTAAATCGACATTACTTCGTCTAATGAATTTATTAGAGGCTCCAGATACAGGAGAAATAGAAGTGGATGGGCGAAATCTGACTAGCTTGAGCTATAAAGATCTTCGTAAAGCTCGTCAATCTATTGGAATGATTTTTCAGCATTTCAATCTTGTTGCTAATAAGACGGTTTATGAAAATGTTTTAGTGTCTTTAGAACTTGCACGTTTTCCGAGGAGAGAACGAAGAAGTCGCGTTATAGAGTGTCTTCAATTTGTTGGATTAGAAAGCTTAATGGAGAAGTATCCTGCCCAGTTAAGTGGTGGTCAAAAGCAGCGTGTAGCCATTGCAAGAGCCATTGCCAATAATCCGCAAGTTTTGTTATGTGATGAACCAACCTCTTCACTTGATCCGAAAACGACAGCTGAAATTTTACGTGTATTAGAGGATGTAAATAAACGGCTAGGCGTAACGATTGTAATCGTCAGCCATGAGATGGAAGTAATTAAAAGTATATGCAATCGAGTGACGGTCATTGAAGACGGTGAAATTTATGATACAGTGGCAATTGAACCAAAAGGAATACAGCAAATCAATAATACTTCAAAACGCTTGGTAGAGCAGCTGAAAAAGGATGGTGAGCTAGACCATGCCTGAGATATTGATTCAATATAGAATGGAAATTTGGCAATCAATTGGACAAACCTTTGTAATGGTTGGTATATCTATTTTAGCAGCCATTATAATAGGTCTTCCAGTTGGTACCTTGCTTTTCTTAACTAGAAAGGGCAAAATGTTGGAGAATCCTTTTGTTTTTTCTACGCTGAATTTAATAGTAAATATTATTCGCTCGTTTCCATTTTTATTATTGGTTGTCTTCCTTATTCCGTTTACAAGAATAATTATTGGAACAGCCATTGGAACAGCTGCTGCAACTGTTCCATTATCCATCATAGCAATCGCTCATTATTCTCGTTTAGTGGAGCAATCCCTTTTGGAAGTACCAAAGGGTGTTATAGAGGCAGCCATTTCGATGGGGGCATCTGTAAAGGAAGCCATCTTTAAATTTCTTTATGTAGAAGCTCGTTCAGGACTTGTATTAGGATTAACAACATCGATTATTAGCTTTATTTCTTATTCGACAATTATGGGAGTTGTCGGGGGCGGAGGTATTGGGGATTTTGCCATTCGCTATGGATATCAGCAGTTTAAAACAGACTTAATGATTTATATGATTATTATAATGGTTGTTTTTGTACAGCTTATACAATTTACTGGTACAGCAGTAGCAAAAGTGATTGATAAAAGGTAAAGACAGGAGAAAAAAATGAAAAAAATATTATTTTTAATGATGATAGGTATATTCGTGTTGGCAGCTTGTGCGAAAGAAAATGAGTCAGATAAAAAGGATGCACAGAATACAGAAAAAGAAGAAGTAACATTAAAAGTTGCTTCCTTAATTCCTCCAATGACTGAAATTCTTGAACTTGTAAAGCCAACATTAGCAGAAGAAGGTATCAACCTTGATATGGTTGTATTGAGTGATAACGTGCAACCAAATACTGCTCTTGCAGCTGGAGAAGTAGATGCAAACTTTTTTCAACATGTTCCATATATGGAGGAATTTAACCGTAGTAATGATGCAGAGCTAGTTCCTGTTGAAGAAATCTATTTTGCAAACTATGGTGTGTATTCAAAGGAATATGATTCCATGGATAAAGTACCAGATGGAGCGGTAGTTGCGATTGCAAATGATGTATCCAATATTGACCGTTCCTTAGCATTGCTGGCTCAACATGATGTAATTACATTAAAAGAGAAAACGGGATCTTATTATACAAAAGCAGATATTGTAGAAAATCCGAAAAATTTAAAGTTTGAAGAAGTAGATTTATTAATGCTTGCTAGAATGTATGATGACGCTGATTTAGTTGTAATGACACCAGCTTATGCATCACCGCTTGGCTTAACACCAAAAAGCGATGCATTGCTAACAGAAGGTGTAGAGAATGACTTTGCGATTACGTTAGTAGCTCGTAAGGATAATGCGGATTGGGAACCAATTCAAAAGCTAGCAGAAGCTATGACGAGCCCAGAGGTTCGTAAATTCTTAGAAGAAAATTATGCTGAAACAGCGATCCCTGCCTTTTAAATGCAAGGTTCTTGGAAGCATATTTTATTGATAAATAGCATATCAATGCCTTATCCCAGTTTTTCTTAGGGTAAGGCTTCTTTTGTTTGGACAATTCTTGTTCATTTCTGACTTTTAAAAAAGGAATAACTATCGTATAATAAAAGGAAACTATTTAAAATTTTTTGAAAATAAATGAGGCTTTAACCAGGTAAATGCTTGAGACAGAAAAAATGTATCAGTTTAATCGCGCCAAAAAGGGAACGCTTACATTTTTCTGAAAATCTAAAAGTATAAGGAAGGTTAAAATGAGCAGACAAGAAACGAAAACAGACGTTATTTTAATTGGTGCCGGGATTATGAGTGCAACGTTAGGGATGCTTTTAAAAGAATTAGACCCTAATCTGCAAATTACAGTGTTTGAAAAATTAGCAAGTGCAGGAGAGGAAAGCTCCAATGAATGGAATAATGCGGGAACGGGGCATGCAGCACTATGTGAGCTAAACTACACAGTGGAAAAACCAGATGGCTCAGTAGACATTAAGAAGGCGTTAGAAATCAACGAACAGTTTCAAGTTTCCTTGCA
Organism: Niallia sp. HCP3S3_B10; assembly: GCF_052064465.1. Lineage (NCBI taxonomy): Bacteria > Bacillati > Bacillota > Bacilli > Caryophanales > Bacillaceae > Niallia > Niallia sp. HCP3S3_B10. The sequence goes on from NZ_JBQHVO010000004.1 coordinate 56,513, forward strand.
ATTTTGGTCTTATCTTGTAAACAATCAAGTACTACATAATCCAGAAGACTTTATTATGCCATTGCCACATATGAGTCTAGTATTAGGGGAAAAGAATGTGGATTTTTTACAAAAGCGTTTTGAGGCAATGGTGAGAAATCCGCTGTTTGAAGGAATGGAATTTTCAAAGGATCCGGAAAAACTGAAAGAGTGGATCCCTCTAATAATGCAAAACCGTGATTATAAGGAGCCGATAGCAGCAACTAAGATGGATTCAGGCACAGATGTGAATTTTGGCGCTTTAACGCGACTGTTGTTTGCCAATTTAGCAAAAAAAGATGTTGGAATTCACTACAAGCATAGTGTGAATGATTTAAAACGAACAGCAGATGGCCATTGGGAAGTGAAGGTGCAAAATCTAGATAGTGGCATCACTGAAACTCATTCTGCCAAGTTCGTCTTTGTCGGCGGCGGTGGAGGTAGTCTACATTTACTGCAGAAATCTGGCATTCCTGAAGGGAAGCATATGGGCGGATTCCCGGTAAGTGGAATATTTTTAGTGTGCAAGAATCCAGATATTGTTGCCAAGCATCATGCAAAAGTATATGGGAAAGCAAAAGTTGGGGCTCCACCAATGTCTGTTCCTCATCTGGATACCCGTTTTATCGACAATAAAAAATCTTTACTATTTGGTCCATTTGCAGGGTTCTCGCCCAAATTTTTAAAAACAGGCTCGATGTTTGACTTAATTTCATCCGTCAAACCAGATAACTTGTTTACCATGTTGGCAGCAGGTGCCAAAAATATGTCTTTAACAAGCTATTTAATTCAGCAGCTCATGTTATCCAAAGAGAAGCGCATAGAAGAGTTACGGGAATTTATTCCGAATGCTAAAGCAGATGATTGGGATCTTATTGTAGCAGGTCAACGTGTGCAGGTAATCAAAGATACAGAGGCTGGGGGCAAAGGAACACTTCAATTTGGTACAGAGGTTGTGACTGCTGCTGATGGTTCGATAGCAGCATTGCTTGGAGCTTCACCTGGAGCTTCTACTGCTGTTCATGTCATGCTTGAAGTTATTCGAAAATGTTTTCCAGAGCAAATACCAGAATGGGAATCAAAATTAAAAGAAATGATTCCATCATATGGAATACCATTAAAGGAAAACCCTAAGCTTCTGCATGAAGTTCATACATTAACTGCACAGACACTTCGTTTAAGTGAGAAAAAACCAATTTATAACTAATAGTTGATTGGAAAGAGAAGCTAGTAATATGGGAGAAAAAATTTTTTAAGCACATCCTTTAAAGTCACTATCATTTATTGCTCGGTTGATAATGAAAGAATCCTCTGTTTTACTAATTGTTTGAACTAAATATCATATACAAAAGGACTTTCATCTTAGATGGGAGTTCTTTTTTTTTCTGTCTAATAGGTAAATAGACTTCTGGAGCTTATATGTAACAAATCATCTGTGGACATTTCCTAGTTATACTAAACGAAAATGCATGTAATTTTTACGATATGATTGACAACGCTTTCAAAAAGAGTTAACGTAGTTAATATGACGAACAAACTAACTGATTAAAAAGGACCGCGAAGGAGGAAATTAAGATGAAGATTATCAACCCAGTACTGAAAGGATTCAATCCGGACCCTAGCATTTGCAGAGTTGGTGAAGACTATTATATTGCAGTATCTACTTTCGAATGGTTTCCGGGAGTACAAATTCATCATTCTAAAGATTTAGTTAATTGGGAATTAGTTGCACACCCATTACAAAGAGTATCCCAATTAGATATGAAAGGAAATCCTAACTCTGGTGGTGTGTGGGCACCTTGCTTGAGTTATAGTGACGGAAAGTTTTGGCTTATTTACACAGATGTAAAAGTAATAGATGGTGCTTGGAAGGATTGTCATAACTATTTGGTTACTTCTGAAACGGTTGATGGTGATTGGGGAGAGCCAGTAAAATTAAATAGTTCTGGATTTGATGCCTCCTTGTTCCATGATACGGATGGAAAGAAGTATTTGTTAAATATGCTTTGGGACCAACGAATAGATCGTCATCCATTTGGTGGAATTGTGATGCAGGAATATTGCACAGAGCAGAAAAAGTTAATCAATAAACCTCAAAATATCTTTAAAGGTACGGATATTAAATTGACAGAAGCACCGCATCTTTATCATATTGGCGAATATTATTATTTGTTAACTGCAGAAGGTGGAACGGAGTATGAGCATGCAGCAACGATTGCGCGTTCCAAAAACATAGAGGGTCCGTATGAGGTTCATCCAAATAATCCAATTTTAACATCTTGGCACGACCCTAGAAATCCATTGCAAAAATGTGGACATGCGTCTATTATCCAAACACATACAGATGAATGGTATTTAGCCCATTTAACGGGTCGCCCTATTCATCCAGATGATGCGTCAATTATTCAACAAAGAGGATACTGTCCTTTAGGCAGAGAAACAGCTATTCAAAAGCTTGAATGGAGAGATGCCTGGCCATATGTTGTAGGTGGAAAAGAAGGAAGCTTGGAGGTAGAAGCACCAAAGATTCCTGAAACCAAGTTTCCTTCCACCTATCCAGTATTGGATGAATTTACTCAAGATAAGCTAAATATAAATTTTCAAACATTACGTATTCCATTTACAGAACAATTAGGTTCCTTAACGGAAAGACCTAATCATTTACGCTTATTTGGTCAGGAATCATTAACATCCACTTTTACACAGTCTTTTGTAGCTAGACGCTGGCAAAGTCTTCAATTTGAAGCAGAAACAGCAGTAGCTTTTACACCGGAAAATATACAACAGGCTGCCGGATTAGTAAATTACTACAACACAGAAAATTGGACAGCATTACAAATAACATACGATGAAAATCTTGGTCGCATCCTTGATTTAACGGTTTGTGATAACTTCTCGTTCTCCCAGCCACTAAAGGAGAAAATTATTGTCCCAAGTGAAGCGGAATATGTATATTTAAGCGTAACTGTCGAGAATGAAATCTACTACTATTCGTATTCCTTTAATAAAGAAGAGTGGCATAAAATAGATATTAATTTTGAATCTAAGAAATTATCGGACGATTATATTCGCGGAGGAGGCTTCTTCACAGGAGCATTTGTAGGAATGCAATGTCAAGATACAAGCGGCCAAAACATATCAGCAGACTTTAAGTATTTCCGTTATGAAGAAAAAGAGTAAAGCTGCAAGTCTGAGACAAATCAAAATATATAACGGGAAAAGGTGAAAAATCTTTCAAATAGCTATTTAATTTCACTAATTTTCTTTCTTGAAATTTATAAAACTCGAACAATTATACGGAATTTTATGAGCATTTCCGTATAAATTGTTTGGTTTTTTTTATTTGGTTGGAATACCTATGGCCCAGCTTTTTAAATTCTTCTTGAAAGCTCCCTTTTTAGCATGTCGGAAATTTAGACACAAGGATGAATGAAAGTGCTAACATTTAATTTCCTCCTTTAGACGGAAAAACAATATGTTAAGTTGTAAGAGTTTTCATTGTAAGATAAAAGTGTAGTAAATATTAAATAATTCCATTAACAATAAATCATGTTGGAGGTCATTAAAATGAAAAGAATTCTATTAGCTTGTTCATCAGGTATGTCTACAAGTTTACTAGTATCAAAAATGAAAGATGCTGCAAAAGAGAAAGGAATTGAAGCAGAAATTTGGGCTGTTGCTCAAGATAAAGCGCAAACAGATATGGAACGTGCAGATGTACTTTTAATTGGTCCACAAATGCGCTTTTTGAAAAAGAAGCTTGCTGTTGCGGCTGAAACAGTTGGTATTCCATTAGATGTTATTGATCCGGTTGCTTATGGACGTATCGACGGATTAGCAGTATTAAATAAAGCATTAGAATTAATCGAAAATAATAAGTAATCATTTATTTTAAAAATGAAAACACTTACTAATTTAAGGAAGAGAGGATAAACCTTATGAATAAATTTATGGAGGTTTTGGAAAATATTCTGTTGCCAATTGCTGAAAAATTGAATAACAATCGTTATTTAGCAGCGTTACGTGATGGTTTTATGGTTGCCTTGCCGCTAATCATTTTTGGTTCAATTTTTGTTGTAATTGCGAACTTTCCTTTCCTAGATAAATGGATTAGTCCAGAAGCATATACAGCTTACCAAAATGCGTTAGGTCCGGCATCTGCTGCAACTTTAAGTATAATGGGGCTATTTGTAATAATGGGTATAGGATATAAATTGACCCAACATTATGGGCTTGAAGCGATTTATGGTGCAGTAGTGGGGGTAGCATCATTTCTTATCTTAAACCCACAAGAATTAGGGGAAGTAACAGGCGTTATCCCGACTGCTATTCTTGGTGCACAAGGGATGTTCTTAGGAATTTTCACTGCATTTCTTTCTGCAGAGCTATATCGCTTCTTTGTGAAGAAAAACTGGACGATAAAAATGCCTCCTGGTGTTCCAGATTCTGTATCTCGATCATTTAGTGCATTGATTCCGATTACATTAACATTGACAATCTTTTTAATCATTCGTATTCTATTTAGCTTTACACCGTTTGATACAGTACAGAACTTTATTTATACCATTATTCAAGAGCCATTAACTGCTTTAGGTAGTAGTCTGCCAGCAACAATCGTAGTTGTACTATTAATTCAATTATTCTGGTTCTTCGGTTTACATGGTCAGATTATTATGAACTCTGTCCTAGATCCAATTTGGTATGCATTGAATGATCAAAACTTCAGTGCCTTCCAAGCAGGAACAGAGCTTCCAAACGTTGTTACAAAGCAATTTATGGACACGTTCTTAGTTGGTATGGGTGGTACAGGAATGACATTAGGTGTTGTTATCCTTATCTTCTTAATCGGTAAGAGCAGACAAACAAAAGAACTTGGTAAACTAGGTGGTCCAGCAGGGATATTTAACGTAAATGAACCAATTATCTTTGGATTACCAATCATTATGAATCCATTAGTTCTTATTCCTTGGCTATTAGCGCCAGTAGTTGTAACGGTAATTACTTATCTTACAATGTCAGCTGGTATTGTTCCAAAACCTGCAGGAATCATTGTTCCGTGGACAACACCAATTGGTATTAGTGGATTTTTAGCAACAGGTAATGACTTGAGAGGTGCAGCACTTCAAATCTTTAACTTACTTGTTGTAATGGCGATTTGGTGGCCATTCCTAAAAGTATTAGATAAAAATTATTATGAAACAGAAAAACAAGGATAATAAAAGTATAAAATAGAAATTTAAATTTAAGGAAAGGGGTTTTACCTTCGTTAAGTATAAGTGTAAACCCCCTTTGGTATTCGAGAATGGAGTGACAGGGATGGAAACAGATAACAAGATGACAGAAATAGCTTTTCAAATTATTCTTTTTGCTGGAAATGGTCGTTCATGTGCGATGGAAGCAATACAAGAAGCAAAAGAGGGGAATTTTGACGAGGCGGATCGGTTAATAGAAGAGTCAAGTGCAGAACTTGGAAAAGCGCATGGTTTTCAAACGAAATTACTCCAAGAAGAGGCGAGTGGAAATGGAGCAGGTGTGAACGTAATTTTAGTTCACTCTCAAGATCATTTAATGACTGCTATTACTGTTCGCGATTTAGCTACTGAGATAATAGAAATCTATCGTAATAAATAAGTTGGGGGTTTCAAAAAATGACTGTTCAATACAAATTTCCTGAAGGTTTTTGGTGGGGAAGTGCCACATCTGCAACGCAAATTGAAGGTGCAGCAAATGAAGCAGGAAAAGGAAAAAACATTTGGGATCATTGGTATGAGGCAGAGCCAAATCGCTTTTTTGATAATGTAGGACCTGGAAATACTTCTAATTTTTATTATCAATATAAAGAAGATATTCAATTGATGAAGGAAATTGGACATAATTCGTTCCGCCTATCTATTTCGTGGTCTAGATTAATTCCAAACGGACGGGGAGAAGTTAATCCAGAAGCAGTGAGCTTTTATAATAATGTAATTGATGAGCTTCTAGCTAATGGAATTGAGCCATTCGTTACCCTGTATCATTTCGATATGCCATTAGAAATGCAGAATATCGGTGGCTGGGAGAATCGTGAAGTAGTGGATGCATACCAAGCATATGCTTTGCAAGCTTTCCAACTATTTGGTGATCGTGTGAAAAAATGGTTTACATTCAATGAGCCGATTGTTCCTGTTGAAGGTGGATACTTGTACGATTTTCACTATCCGAATATTGTCGACTTTAAAAAGGCAGCACAAGTTGCTTATCATACAGTTTTAGCACATGCAAAAGCTGTCCAAGCTTTCAGGGGTTGGAATAAAGACGAAGACACGAAAATTGGGATTGTCTTAAATTTAACTCCATCTTATCCAAGAAGCCAAAATCCGTACGACTTAAAAGCGGCAAATATTTGTGATTTATTCTTTAATAGAAGCTTCTTAGATCCTGCTGTTCTCGGCGAGTATCCAGAGGAATTGGTAGAAATACTACGTGAACATGGACAAATGCCACATGTAGAACAAGGCGACTTAGAAATAATAAAGGAAAATACAGTGGATATCCTTGGTGTTAACTATTATCAGCCACGCAGAGTAAAAGCAAAAGAGCATTTACCTAATCCATATAGTCCTTTTATGCCAGAATGGTTCTTTGATCCATATGAGATGCCAGGCAGAAAGATGAACCCTTATCGTGGCTGGGAAATTTACGAAAAAGGAATTTACGATATCATGGTGAATTTAAAGGAAAACTACGGAAATGTAGAGTCCTTTATTTCTGAAAATGGCATGGGAGTTCAAGACGAAGAGCGTTTCTTGAAAGACGGACAAATTCAAGACGACTATCGAATTGAATTCATTGAAGGCCATTTACAATGGTTGCATAAATCCTTAGAAGAAGGCTGCAATGTAAAAGGATATCATCTATGGACATTCATGGATAATTGGTCTTGGTCTAATGCCTATAAAAATCGCTATGGTTTTATTTCAGTAGACATAAAGACACAACAAAGAACGCCAAAGAAAAGTGCCCACTGGTTTAAAAATGTAGCAAAAAATAATGGGTTTTAAAGAATTTTCTTATCCATCACATAATGGACAAAAGATCTCGTCTATTGCTAATGAGAACTCGAGGGATTGGTTGGGAGTTCCATTGTTTGAATGGCGCAACTAACTAACCATCAGTTCGTGTCAGCCTAACTGATGGAAGGTTCACTTTATCATTTCTGATAAAAAATTTTCAAGATATAAAGGATAGGTTCTGATCAAGGATTAAGATCAGAACCTTTTTGAGTAAGAATGTTTTTTGAATAGAATAATACCTCAAAAATTATTGAGCGACCAAGCTCCTATGAAATAACAAGGGAATAACAAGCAACTTACCTTGTTATAATAGCTGGAAGGAATTATATTTATATAGTATTAATGTAAATTTATAAAGGAAGGAGACTTTATTTTGTTAAGCTCCCGAATGAAACAAGTTTTACGTGAATTATTGGCAGCGGATACACCTGTTACAGGCGAATATTTAGCTACTGTTAATCATGTTACTGCTCGAACAACGAGAGAAGATATTAAAAATTTAGATGCGCTATTAAACAATCATGGTGCCAAAATAATCTCTGTTATATCCAAAGGCTATACATTAGAAATTTGGGATAAGCCTGTCTTCCAACAATACTTACATTCAATCTTTGTAGAAAACACTCTGTCTCATGTTAGTATTCCTAAAACACCTGAGGATAGGGTTACCTATATTATTATCCGTTTTTTATTAAATGACCATTATCTTAAATTGGATGATCTTGCAGATGAATTATTTGTAAGTAAGTCTACGATTCAACAAGATATTAAAAATGTGAAAGAGATTCTGCAAAAATATGACATTACACTTGAGGCAAGACCAAATTATGGACTTAAGGCAGTAGGGGATGAAATAAAGGTTCGTTTTTGTTTATCAGAATATGTACTTGATCGAAAAAAACAGTCAACCAATACAATTGACAGCCCGCTTCCTTCCATTTTTGACGACGAGAATATGGAAGCTATTCAAGAAATTATTTTAAGACAAATAAAGAAGTACCAAATAACCCTTTCTGATATTGCTATAAATAATTTATTCATTCACATTGTCATTGCTCGAAAACGAATTATTAGTGGTCATTATGTGGCGATATTCCATGCAGATATGGATGAGATTGAACAACAAAGGGAATATCATGTGGCAAATGAAATTGCAAAAGAAGTAGAGGAACTATATCAAATTAAGTTTCCGCAAGCAGAAATAGCCTATATTGCCATGCATTTACTTGGAACAAAGCTAGTTACCCAGAAAAAAGGTCATATTGATCATGTGATTGAGGATGATATTCTTCAGTTAGTTGATTTTGTCTTGGCAAAGATGGAAGAAAAACTCGATTTAGGGATTTCGATGGATGAAGAGCTTATCTTTGGCATGAGCATGCATTTGAAGCCAGCTGTTAATCGAATCAAGTATGGCATGAATATTAGAAATCCGATGTTGCAAGAGATTAAGAACAATTATCCACTTGCCTATGAGGCGGGAATTATTGCAGGACTGGCAATTAAAGAGTATACAGAAATTGAAATGGATGAGAATGAGATTGGCTATTTAGCTTTGCATATCGGTGCGGCAATGGAAAGAAAAAAATTACATTCAGGTCCAAAGCGCTGTCTTGTAGTTTGTGCTTCTGGCTTAGGAACAGCACAGTTAATTTATTACCGATTAAAATCTTATTTTGGAAGCAACTTAGAAGTGATTGGGACAACCGAATATTATATGCTTGATCAATATAATTTAAATGAGATTGATTTTATTGTAAGCTCCATTCCAATCAAGGAAAGCTTTGCTGTACCTGTGATAGAGGTAAATGCGATTCTAAAGGAAAGTGATTTAAAAGCAATTGAAAAATTTATTTTAACGCATAGTAATCATCAGCCAATGGAATCATTTTTCCTTCAAGATCTTGTCTTCTTTAAGCAAGCATTTCATACAAAAGAGGAAGTATTAGCCTTTTTACATGGACAATTAATGGAGCAAGGTTTTGTGGGTAAAGCCTTTTTAGAAGCAGTATATGAACGGGAAAAAGTGGCCCCAACCTCTTATGGGAATTTGGTTGCAATCCCACATCCAATTACTCCGCAGACAGAAAAAACATTTTTATGTGTTTGCACGTTAGAAAAGCCCATTGACTGGAATAACAATCCGGTGCAAATTGTCTTCTTGCTATGTGTGAAAAGAAATAGTCAGGAAGACTTGCAAGAAATGTATGATGTCCTTGGGAAATTTATCGAGGATCATTCGGGCGTTCATAAAATATTAAAAGCAAGCTCTTATGAGGAATTTTTACGAATAATGAAAGAAGCATAAATAAGAGGAAGTATGCACTTAAAAAATAGTTTAAAAAAAGTGGGAATCTACCTTTTCGGTAATATTCCCACTTTTTAAATAGCTTTTTTCTTATTCTGCTACGTCAGCCCACTTATACTCATAAGTTGCTCCAAATGGATTTACGAATACGTTTTGAACTTTTGGTGAAATTAGTTGTGCTCTAGATGCTTGGTAAACAGGTGCAATTGGTGCATCTTCAAATAATAATTTCTCTGCTTTTAGGAAATTTTCATAACGAGCAACATTATCTGTTGCATATTTTGTTGCAGTATCGCTAACTAACTGATCATATTCTTTATTGGAATATCCAGTTTTATTGTTTCCTCCGTCTGTAATCCACAGGTTCATGAATGTATATGGATCAAGGAAGTCTGGACCCCATCTAGAAAGTTGAAGCTCATATTGCATATTAGTATCTAAGTCAAGTCGTTGCTCTTTTGGAACTTGTTTGATGTTAACTGTTAGTCCTTCTAAGTTTGTTGATAGCTGATTAGCAACATATTGGATTAATGTTTTTGTTGTCGCATCATCATCTGCTAAAAACTCAAGCTCTACTTTATCAGTACCTAACTCTTCTAAACCTTTTGCCCAGTATTCTTTAGCTGCTTCTAAATCATAGGATACAAGATCGCCGCTAACTTCACGGAAGTCTTCTCCAGTTTCTGGCATTGGAGTGAAGTCTGTTGGAACAAGTCCATCCGCTACGATAGAACCGTTATTTAAGATTTCGTTAACTAAAGCCTCTTTGTCAAATGCGCGGCTAATAGCTAGACGAATATTTTGGTTTGCTAAAGCCTCAGATGTTGTTTGGTTAAATTTAAGGAAGTAGACAAATGTATCTGCTGAAACCACATAATTCTCATCTGTTGAATATTGGTCAACTAAATCAGATGTAAGATCCATACGGTCAACAGATCCCTTTTCATATAAGTTAAGTGCTGTTTGTGGATCTTTTACTACTTCAAATGTTAATTTATCCATTTGAACTGTGCTTGCATCCCAATAATTATCGTTCTTTGCAAGTACCCATGAATTACTTGTGCTATCCCAATCGGACATTGTGTAAGGTCCGTTTGCTAATAGGCTTTCAGAACTTGTTGCAAAGCTATCCCCTTTTTCCTCCACAAACTTTTGATTAAGTGGTAAGAATGTGCCGAATGTAGTTAATGTTTCAAAATAAGGAGTTGGGTTTTCTAATTCTACAACAAGTGTATAATCTCCATCAGCTTTTACTCCTAGTTGGTCAACAGCAAGTTCACCACTGCTGATAGCAGAAGCATTTTTGATTACGCCATTCATCATATATGGACCATATTCTGATCCAGTATCAGGATTGACAGCACGTTGCCATGCGTAAACAAAGTCATTTGCTGTAACTGGCTCTCCATTTGACCACTTAGCATCTTCTCTTAATGTAAAAGTCCAAGTTAAACCATCTTCACTAACGGAATGCTTTGTAGCAATACCAGGTGATGGTTGTGTATCTTTATCTAAGCGGTAAAGACCTTCCATAGTAGCTCCTAAATAGATAAATGAAGATTCATCTGTAGCTAAAGATGGATCCATTGATGGAATGGCCTCAGGATTTAAAAAGTTAAGGACCTTTTCGCCGGAATTTTTTTCATTGTCGTCTGCATCTGTAGAAACGTTGGTATTATCACCAGAGCATGCTGCTAATACACTTAGCACAAATGCGAAAGTGAGAAGTAATAACCAATTTTTTCGCTTCATGAAGTATTCCCCCTGTTATTTATGTTTGTTAATTCTGAATATTGTATATGTAAAGAACATTCAAAACTATAAAAATGATTATACCTATTAAATAGTCAATTTGTAAAGTATTGTTGGATAATTATTGAAGAGATTAATATATTTGGGGATGATTTCTTTGTTTTTATTGCATAGTGTGTTTTTTTATTTAGAAAAAAATAAGATACTAGAAAATATGGTATGATAGAATTGGAAAATAGTTTGTAAACTATTCAAAATGTGTAAATCTATGAGCGAATTGATAGGGAGGAAATAAGAATTAATGGAATGGAAGAATTTATATAGAGGCTTTATTATGGGAATTAGTGATTTAATACCTGGTGTGAGTGGTGGAACAATTGCCGTCATTTTGGGTATTTATGATCGTTTGCTAGATGCCATCAGTGGTTTTTTTAGTAAACGCTGGAAAGAGCAATTAGGTTTTTTAATACCGTTAGCGGTCGGAATGGGTACTGCTCTTTTATTGTTAAGCAGATTGATTGAATTTTTATTGGAAAATTATCATGAGCCAACACAATTCTTTTTTATTGGATTAATCATTGGTGTCATTCCACTTATGCTTAAGCAGGCACAGCCGAAAAAAAACTTTGGTTCCCGACATTATATTATTCTAGCATTAGCGGCTATTCTAATTGCTTCAATGGCTTTTTTAAACCCAGAAAAGACTACCGAACCAATAACCTCTTTATCTTTATTATCGGTCATTGGGTTATTTTTCTCTGGCTGGCTTGCTAGTATGGCAATGTTGCTTCCTGGAATTAGTGGCTCGTTTATTTTACTGCTGCTTGGTGTATATTCAACAGCCATTAATGCATTATCTACATTAAATATCCCAGTAATCTTGGTTATTGGACTTGGTGCAGTAGTTGGATTTATTGGAAGTAGTAAAGGGATTAAATATTCACTATCCCATTTTCCGCATATCACTTATGCAATCATTATAGGGCTAATTCTTGGCTCCCTTTTCGTTGTTTTTCCAGGAATGGTTACAGGAATAACAACCCTTATATTCTGCTTGATTACTTTTATATTAGGCCTTAGTGTAACAATGCTTTTTGGTTCGGAAAAAAAGCTTATTAAAGGAAAATCTGATAAATAATAACAGATTAACGTTTATAGGAAAGAGAGAGATTGGATGAAATATCGCAAAGCGACTGTTGACGATATCAACTTGCTAGTGGAAATGAGGAAAATTCAATTAGTTGATGAAGGAATTAAAGCTGATAAAGATATTGATAACGAGCTGAAAACTTTCTTTCAGAAGAAATTAGCTGAAGGAACTCTTATTCAATGGGTAGTAGAGGTAGAGGAGCAAAACGAGATCATAGCAACAGGAGCAATTGTTATTTATGACTTTCCTCCTTCCTATACTAATAAGAGTGGAAAAAAAGCTTATGTAACCAATATGTATACGAAAAATGATTATCGTGGAAAAGGAATTGCTACAAGTCTATTAACAAAATTAGTAGACGAAGCCAAAAACTTAAACATTACGAAAATGTGGCTAGGCGCTTCAAAGCTTGGTAGACCTGTTTATAAGAAGTTCGGCTTTAAGGAAACAGATGAGTGGATGGAGTTGGAGCTATAAAGAGAAAAAGGCTGTCCTGCTTTAGAGGGCAGTTTTTTTTAATTGTTGAGGGGTTTTTTATCAACAGTTTGTATGCGAGAGTGGAGTTTGATTAAAGACCGTTTTGTTAGGAAAAGGGAGGAAAGTAACAGAGAAAGCTAGCTCAGCAAAGAAATTTGCTAAAACAATCCACAACCTTAATCAAAATTTACAAAATAAAAGGAGCCTCCCAAAAAAGGAGGCTCCTTATCAAAATCTATTAATTACGAATCAAATAATCAAAAGCACCTAAAGAAGCAGTTGCACCTGAACCCATAGAAATAATGATTTGCTTATAAGCACTGTCTGTACAATCTCCAGCTGCAAATACACCTGGTAGGCTTGTAGCGCCATGCTTATCAACAAGAATTTCACCCATTCTATTACGTTCAACAGTACCTTCTAACCAATCTGTATTAGGAACAAGACCGATTTGAACGAATACACCTGCAAGCTCGACATGTTTTTCTTCGCCTGTTTCACGTTCAATATAAGTAATACCGTCAACTTTATCAGTACCAGTAATTTCTTTTGTTTGAACATTTTTAAGAACTGTTACATTTGGTAGGCTATAAAGACGCTCTTGTAAAACAGAGTCAGCTTTTAATTCTGACATGAATTCAAGCACTGTTACGTGTTTCACAATTCCTGCCAAGTCAATAGCAGCTTCAATTCCTGAGTTACCGCCACCAATTACAGCAACATCTTTTCCAGTGAATAATGGTCCATCACAGTGTGGGCAATATGCTACACCTTTGTTCTTAAATTCTGCTTCACCAGGTACGCCAACATTGCGCCAGCGAGCGCCAGTTGATAGAATAACAGATTTACTTTTAAGTACCGCACCATTTTCTAACTCGATTTCTATTAAATCTTTTTTCTCTAGGCGTTTAGCACGTTGAAGGTTCATAACATCAATGTTATATTCTTTGACATGTTCTTCTAAACTAGCAGCAAGTTTTGGACCTTCTGTTTGTTTCACACTAATGAAGTTTTCGATAGCTAAAGTGTCCATAATTTGACCACCGAAGCGCTCTGCAACAATACCTGTGCGAATTCCTTTACGAGCAGCATAGATTGCAGCGCTTGCTCCAGCAGGACCACCACCGACTACTAATACATCAAAAGGATCTTTGTCAGCAAATTCAGAAGCATCAGCTGTGCTACCCATTTTTGCTAAAATTTCTTCTAATGACATACGACCACTGCCGAATGATTCTCCATTAAGGAAAACAGTAGGGACAGCCATGATATCCTTGCTTTCTACTTCTTCTTTGAAAGCTGCCCCATCAATCATTGTATGTGTGATGCCAGGGTTTAATAGACTCATCACATTCAATGCTTGCACAACATCAGGACAGTTATGGCAAGTTAAGCTAATGTAAGATTCAAAGCGATATTCACCTTTGATTGCTTTAATTTGATCGATTGCTTTTTGGTCTACTTTAGGAGCTCTACCACTTACTTGAAGTAAAGCCAATACTAAGGAAGTAAATTCATGACCAAGAGGGATACCGGCAAAAGTGATTCCAGTGTCCTCACCGACACGATTTACACTAAAGCTTGGTGTTCTCTCTAATTGGGTATTTTCTACTTTAATGTATGAAGACATGGTAGCTAGTTCATCAACTAGTGCTAGCATGTCGCGGGAAACATCATCAGAACCCGCGCTAACCTTAAGAACCACATCGCCTTCCATCATTTGCAGATATTGATTCAGTTGCCCTTTTATCTCATTATCTAATAACATATAGAGCCACTCCCTTAAATTTTACCAACAAGGTCTAGGCTTGGCTTAAGTGTTGTGCTACCTTCTTGCCATTTTGCTGGGCAAACTTCACCTGGATTGTTGCGAACATATTGTGCAGCTTTAATTTTGTTTACAAGTGTGCTAGCGTCACGGCCGATGCCATCTGCGTTGATTTCAACAGCTTGGATTTTACCATCTGGATCGATAATGAACGTTCCGCGATCTGCAAGACCAGCTTCTTCATTTAGAATTTCGAAATCACGAGAGATTTTTTGCGTTGGGTCACCAATCATGATGTATTCGATTTTACCGATAGCATCTGAATGATCATGCCATGCTTTATGTGTGAAATGAGTGTCTGTAGAAACAGAGTACACTTCTACACCAAGGTCTTTTAATGTAGCATATTCATTTTGTAAGTCTTCTAGTTCAGTTGGGCAAACGAAAGTGAAATCAGCTGGGTAGAAACAGAAAATGCTCCATTTACCTTTTAAGTTTTCTTCTGTTACTTCAATAAATTCACCTTTTTGAAATGCTTGAGCTTTAAACGGCGCAACTTCTCTTCCAATAATTGACATCTTTTAAATTCCTCCTATTATGAATAAAATTTATTACTAGTTTAGACGAATAATCCAAACTTATGCAAATAATAATTATTACAATTCAACATTTATTATTATATAAACCTAATTATTTTGTCAAGGATAAGATAGAACTTAATAATAATTATTTTAATTTTTATATACCATATTTCTCGCTTCCTTTTGTAAAAAGTAGATAACATTCGTATGAAATTTAAGTTATTTTTGTTGCATATTCAGTGATTTTCATTTGTTAAGGGTTTTTCTCAATTAAGGACCATTAACAAAATTTATTCGTAAAAGTCTTTCCCTCTACTAAACTTGTAGAAGGAATTTTAATCGTTTTAGTAGAAAACAGTATATAATAATTTTCGATAATTTAAAAAATTAAGTTATTTTATGGCGGGAAGGAAGTTTAAGATGAAACTAACATCTAGGGAAATGGAAAAATTAATGATTGTAGTTGCTGCAGATCTTGCCCGTCGCCGGCAAGGTAGAGGCTTGAAATTAAATTATCCAGAATCGATTGCCATTATTACATATGAAGTCTTAGAGGGTGCGAGAGACGGCAAAACAGTAGCAGAGCTGATGCAATATGGAGCAACTATATTGAAAAGAGAGGATGTAATGGAAGGCATCCCGGAAATGATCCCAGATATACAGGTAGAGGCAACCTTTCCTGATGGAACGAAGCTTGTTACCGTTCATAATCCCATACGATAAAGGAGAAGTGCAATGATTCCTGGTGAATACGTTTTGAAAAAGGAAGAAATTATTTGCAATGAAGGAAAAAATGCTATCACAGTAAAAGTGCTAAATAAAGGAGATCGTCCCGTTCAGGTTGGTTCTCATTTTCACTTTTATGAAGTAAATAATTCCTTGCAGTTTAGTAGAGAGGAGGCAGTTGGAATGCATTTAAATATCCCAGCCGGTACTGCTGTCCGCTTTGAACCAGGAGACGAAAAGGAAGTGCAGCTTGTTCCCTTTTCAGGGCAGAGAAAGGTCTATGGTTTAAATAATCTAACAAACGGTTTGGTATAAGAGATTGCGAGAAAGGAGGCTTATTAATGAGTTTTCGGATGACGAGAAATCAATATGCAGATATGTTTGGCCCAACAGTTGGAGACGCTATTCGCTTAGCAGATACAGAACTTTTTTTAGAGATAGAAAAAGACTACACGATATACGGAGATGAAGTAAAGTTTGGTGGGGGAAAAGTAATACGTGACGGGATGGGACAGCACCCGCTGGCTACACGGAAGGATACGGTTGACCTTGTCCTAACAAATGCCATTATTCTTGATTACACAGGAATATATAAGGCGGATATTGGCGTAAAAGATGGGAAAATTACAGCAATCGGAAAAGCTGGAAATCCTTTGTTGATGGATAATGTCAATATTGTGATTGGAGCTGCTACAGAAGTAATTGCCGCAGAAGGAAAGATAGTTACGGCTGGTGGGATTGATGCACATATCCATTTTATCTGTCCTCAACAAATAGAAACGGCCCTTAGTTCAGGAGTTACTACAATGATTGGTGGAGGTACTGGTCCTGCAACAGGAACGAATGCAACGACATGTACACCGGGAGCTTGGAATATTCATCGTATGCTTGAGGCAGCAGAAGCCTTTCCGATGAATTTAGGGTTTCTTGGAAAAGGAAATGCATCAAGTGAAGACGCGTTGGCAGAGCAAATTGAAGCAGGAGCGATAGGCTTGAAGCTGCATGAGGATTGGGGGACTACAGCTGCAGCTATTGATACAAGTTTAAAAGTTGCGGATAAATATGATGTGCAGGTAGCGATACATACAGATACTTTAAATGAAGGCGGCTTTGTTGAAGATACCATTGCTGCCATTGATGGACGAGTAATCCATACTTATCATACAGAAGGCGCAGGTGGGGGCCACGCACCAGACATTATAAAGGCAGCTAGTTATTCGAATATTTTGCCATCTTCTACAAATCCAACAAGACCTTATACGATAAATACACTGGAAGAGCATTTAGATATGCTGATGGTTTGTCATCACTTAGATCCATCGGTTCCGGAAGATATTGCATTTGCTGATTCTCGTATTCGCAAAGAAACCATTGCAGCAGAAGATATTCTTCATGACTTAGGCATCTTCAGCATGATTTCATCAGACTCTCAAGCTATGGGAAGGATAGGGGAAGTAATTACTAGAACATGGCAAACGGCGGATAAGATGAAAAAGCAAAGAGGGAAACTGGAGGA
This sequence comes from Niallia sp. HCP3S3_B10, assembly GCF_052064465.1. NCBI lineage: Bacteria > Bacillati > Bacillota > Bacilli > Caryophanales > Bacillaceae > Niallia > Niallia sp. HCP3S3_B10. Next base: position 73,861 of record NZ_JBQHVO010000004.1, read on the forward strand.
AGACAAGGGAGTTGGCGACAACTTTCGTCTAAAGCGATATGTATCAAAATATACGATTAATCCAGCAATTGTTCATGGAATTTCTGATTATGTTGGATCCATTGAAGTAGGAAAATTAGCTGATTTAGTTGTATGGGATCCTGCTTTCTTTGGAGTGAAACCGGATCTTATTTTAAAAGGAGGATTAATTGCACATAGCATAATGGGGGATCCAAATGCTAGTATTCCCACACCACAGCCTGTTTTTTATCGGCCGATGTTTGCAAGTTTCGGTCGTGCAAAATATCAAACCTCGATGACATTTGTTTCAAAAGCAGCCTATGAAAAAGGAATTCATCAAGCGCTTAATTTGCAAAAAATAGTTAAGCCTGTTGCTGGAATAAGAAAATTAAAAAAAGCAGATATGCTTTTTAACGGAGAGACGCCAACCATTGAAGTTGATCCGCAAACCTATGAAGTAAAGGTGAATGGAAAGCTTGCGACATGCGAGCCAGCAAAGACGCTGCCAATGGCACAGCGATATTTTTTATTTTGAGGTGATTAAGATGATTATTGAAAAGATTGTTGGAAATATAGCAACATTAGAAAAAAGAGCAAATCACGTAGAAAGAGTTTATTTGCACAGTGATGATTTATTAAAAAGAGTCCAGCGAGTTGTGACAGACCATGGGAAGGAAATCGGCATTCGCTTAGCAGATAAGAGGGAACTCCTTGATGGAGACGTATTATACATGGATGACAAGAATATGATTGTCATTTCTGTGAAGGAAGATGATGTTCTAACCATTCAGCCATTCAGCATCCAGCAAATGGGTGAAATTGCACACCAGCTTGGAAACCGTCATTTACCTGCACAATTTGAAGGCAATGAAATGATTGTTCAATATGATTATTTGGTAGAAGAATTATTACAGCAATTATTAATTCCCTATAAAAGAGAGAATCGAAAGGTAAAGCAGGCTTTCCGCCATATTGGGCATAGCCATGACTAATTCTTTATATCCATTGCTGCAGCTAAGTGATTCTAACTTTCCTTCAGGGGCTTTTTCTCACTCCTTTGGCTTGGAAACATATATCCAAGAAGGGACAGTGACGGATAAGCACAGCTTTTATGAGGCATTAACAATTTATTTAAAGAAACAGCTCGTCTATGCAGATGGTCTTGCCTTTCACTTAGCATATGAAGGAATCGCAACAAGTAGCTGGGATAAAGTTTTAGAAGTAGATAGAATTTTATACGTTTCCTCTCTAGCTGAAGAAACAAGAATGGGAAATAAAAGAATGGGGGAAAGGATGGCTAAGCTCTGCCAAGACCTCTATCACTCTGCTAATATAACAAAATATATTTCCCATATAAAAGAAAAGGATGCTTTTGGACATACAAGCATTGTATTTGCGATTCTTGCTCACTATTTGAATGTGGAAGAAGTGCTTGCTATGAAAACCTATCTTTTCACATCCGTCTCTTCCCTTGTTCAAAATGCTGTGCGCGGCATCCCTTTAGGACAAACAAATGGACAAAAGATACTGGTTGAAATCCAGCCGTTAATAGATACGTGTGTGGATACCATTATGGGGTTAACAATAGATGATTTTGCGAGTGTTAGTCCCGGACTTGAGATAGCACAAATGAGGCATGAACAGTTACATGTCCGTCTTTTTATGTCATAAGTTTAATTATTAGCAAATGGAGAGTGAAATAAATGGAAGCAATACGAATTGGAATCGGAGGCCCAGTTGGTGCAGGGAAAACGATGCTTGTTGAAAAATTAACTCGTTCTATGCAACATGAGCTTAGCATGGCCGTTGTAACAAATGATATTTATACGAAAGAGGATGCATTATTTTTACTGAAAAATGGTGTGTTGCCAGAAGATCGAGTTATCGGTGTAGAAACAGGAGGATGTCCTCACACCGCCATTAGAGAGGATGCATCAATGAATTTCGCAGCTATTGATGAGCTAAAGGAATTACATCCAGACTTAGAGCTAATATTTGTCGAAAGTGGTGGAGATAACTTGGCTGCAACCTTTAGTCCAGAGCTTGTAGATTTTTCTATTTATATTATTGACGTAGCTCAAGGAGAAAAAATCCCACGAAAAGGTGGGCAAGGGATGATTAAATCGGACTTGTTTATTATTAATAAAATTGATTTAGCTCCATATGTTGGTGCGAGCTTGGAAGTGATGGAGCGAGATACGATTGCAGCAAGAGGAGAGAAGCCTTATATTTTTACAAACTTGAAAGAGGAAATTGGACTTTCAGAAGTAGTGGAATGGATTAAAAAGCAAGCATTTCTCATTGGACTATAGATAATGACTTATACAGGTGTTTTGCAATTTTCTGCAAAGAAAAGACAACATAAAACAGTGCTTAGTGATTGTTATTATGAAGGAGCTATGAAAATTACGCGGCCAGTTTATTTAGAAGAAAGTGCACCATCCATTTATTGTATTCATGTAGGAGGAGGTTATGTGGATGGAGATAGATATAAAACATCCATTTGTGTGGAGGAAGACGCCGCAATCTCTGTTACCACCCAATCCTCTACAAAAATATATCGAACACCAATGGACTATGTGAAGCAAGATACGGTGATTACCCTTGAAAGAAATAGTATATTAGAACACTTTCCTGATCCTATAATCGCTTATGAACAAGCTAAATATTTTCAAAATACAGTTGTACATATGGAAGAAGGATCCTGTTATTTTGCTAGTGATATCATCACTCCTGGATGGGCGGCGGATGGGAGTTTCTTTAAATATGCATGGATTCGCTCCAAGCAAAAAATATATAGAAATAATAAACTAATCTTCTTTGATCATCTTTATTTGAAACCGGAAGAAGACTTTACATCTATTATGCAAATGGAAGGTTTTACCCATATTGGAACACTTGTACTTGTACATGACCAAGCGGATCGCTCCTTTTATCAAGAATTGAATCACTTAGTGGAAAAGGAGGAAGAGGATATCCGCCTTGGTATTTCCAAACTACCTGAAAATGGAGTCATTTTACGCATTTTAGCTTGTAATACCGGAGTAATTGAGAGAATCTTTCAATCAGTGCATACCTATGCACGGAAGTTTCTTTTAGGAAAAGAAGCACTTAGATGGAGAAAATACTAACATAATAAGTCAAACGGAGGAACATCAATAATGGAATTTGGATTGCTGTCCATCTTATTATTTGGACTAATACTTGGATTTAAGCATGCATTAGAACCAGATCATGTAATTGCAGTTTCTACGATTGCGAGTAGAAGCAAAAATTTATGGAATTCCTCTTTGTCTGGGGTATTTTGGGGAATTGGACATACCTTTACATTATTTGTATTTGGGTTAATTGTCATTGGATTAAAACAGGAAATATCAGATCCAGTAGCGATGTCTTTGGAATTTATAGTTGGCATCGTCCTTGTTTATTTAGGAATTTCAAATGTTTTTTTAAAAGAAAGAAAAACACATTCCCATCACAGAAATGGAGCAACTTCTTATTGGAAGTCCACTTTATTAGGATTAGTTCATGGGCTTGCGGGAAGTGCAGCAATGGTTCTATTAACGATGAGTACAGTACATACCATATGGGAAGGTGCAATTTATATCATTATTTTTGGTATAGGGACCTGTGTCGGCATGTTACTATTTACTACTGTATTAGGTGTCCCATTTGTATTCTCAAACAAAGGGGTAACGGTAAATGCCCTTTTTACAAAAATCACAGGAAGCATCAGTATCCTATTTGGAATTTATTATATGTATAACATCGGAATCAATGATGGTTTATTTAAGATTTGGATATAAGATCATTAAAAGAGGCTGGGACAAAACTAAATAACTAGTCTTTAAAGACGAACAATCTTTAATTTAGCTCTTAAATAAAGCTACTTTCTGATGGTTATCTATGTTTTTTAATATAGTTAAGTGTAAAAACTCAGTCGTTCCATTGCGCTACAGACGCTCGCTTTCCGCGGGGAGGAAGCTAAGCCTCCTCGCTGCGCTGCGGGGTCTCAGCCTTTCCTCTATTTCCCGCAGGAGTCGAGCGTCCTCCGCTCCATTACACTTCGTTTTTAAACCTTTTTCTAAAAAACAAACACGAACTATAATGTAATTTAATTACATTATAGTTCGTGTTTGTTGTTGGTTGAAATGCTTATGTCCCAGCCTCTTTTAAATCCCCACTTTATTGAATCAAGACTGACTTCTTTCTACTTCTCCATGAATACTTTTTAAAACAATAAATAGTAATTAATATTCAATAGAATTTTTCTTTTTAATAATACTTCAAATTAGGGAGAAGATAGTAAGAATAAGATAAAAAAATGGTGGGAGACAATATGATCGGTCATAGTCTGAAGACAATCATGGTATTTGTTGGAGTTTACCTTCTTTATATTGTAATTTCTTGTGTCATTGTTCCTTATTTTTATCATCCCAAGGCAGACCCTTTTTGGAAGCCAACGACTAAACTCAATCAGAATGATAAAAAAGTGGTCTCGCCTGATAAAGTCGTTTTATTACAAGATAGGGAAGACTCAGGTTTAGCAAGGCTGCAATTGATAAAGAACGCAAAGGCATCTGTTGATATATCCACTTATGCGATTCAAAAGGGACCATATGCAGATTTATTCTTCGGCTGTTTGTTTGATGCAGCGAATCGTGGTGTCAAAGTAAGGCTTTTATTAGATGGCATAGTCAATCAATTCAACAAAGATTTACGTTTATATAGCTATGCGATATTTACTCATCCAAATATCAAATTGAAGTATTATGAACCTCTTCATTTAGGAAAGCCTTGGACATGGAATAATCGATTTCATGATAAGCTATTTATCATTGATAGTGAACTTGCTATAGTGGGGGGAAGAAATATAGGGGATAAATACTTTAGCGCAGCAGGAACAAAAGGAGCGTCAAATGATCGAGATGTTATTGTATTTACAGAGGAACAAAAGGATACCAGTGTATTAAAGAAAATAGATGATTATTATCAATATGTTTGGGAACATCCTTTTTCAAAGAATGCAGTTAAAAAAATATCACATAGGAAGATACAATTAGGGAAAGAAAAAGAGGAAGAAGCAATGGACCTTCTAACACATGCAAAAGATGTGTATCCATTGCCAATAGATAAAGCAATAGATTGGAAAAAAGATGCTTATTCAACTGACAAGGTATTTTTGCTGCACAATCCACATCAGCGGGTTAATAAAGATCCATTAATTTGGAAGGAACTAATTTCTTTAACCGAGCAATCTACAAAGTCCATTTACTTAGAAAGTCCATATATTGTTCCTACGAAGAAAATGCTTGAATATGTAAAGCCAGAGAAAATAAAAGTAGATCATTGGAAGGTGCTGACAAACTCTGCTGCATCAACACCTAATATGGTTGCTTTTTCAGGATATTGGTCAAACAGACACTCTATCATTAATTGGGTCGATGAATTATTTGAATATCAGGAAAAGACAGAGTCCCTTCATGGAAAAACATATATATTTGATGAAAAAATTAGTTTGATTGGTTCCTACAATGTAGATGCCAGAAGTACGTTCCTAAACACAGAAACCATGCTTTTGATTGATAGTGAAGAATTTGCTCACTTTTTGCAGAAAGAACTAAATAAAACGGTCGATAACCATAGTCTTCAGGTTTCAGAAGATGGAAGCTATAAAGCAAAAGAAGATGTAGAGCAAGCAGATGTGGCATTTTGGAAGAGAATAGCTATAAAAACTTTAGCTCCTATCATCAAATTGTTTGCATTTTTAGTTTAAAGGAAGAAGTGAATGAGAATATTTTCTAGGAAATATATAAATATATCGTTAAAAGCCTCCTTGTTTCACGTGAAACTTGGAGGCTTTAAATGGTTTAATAAAGAACCATACCTGCATGAGTTTATATTTTTTTAAAAGAAAAGTACAGGGGAATGGAAATTGTCTAATACAAAGGGAAAAGGTAAGCAATTGCTTTGCCCCCTATAAAAGGGAAGGTAAGCACAGGAATAAGGATACAAGAGAAGATTTTCACTATTCAACTAAATAAAAAGAAAAGCCGGCATCTCGAAGAATGTGTGGCTTTAAGCAGGTGAATAATAACGGAAAAAAACAAAGCGTGAGGAATAAAGTTCATCAACCTAACCCAAAAAGTAAAAACAAAAAGCTACCTAATCAGGCAGCCTCTATCTCACTCATTAATGCATGCATATTCCCCTCGGAATCACGAAAGAAGGCCATCCAGGTTTCGGTAGTTCCCATCTTAGCAACAAGGTGTGGTTCACTTTCCATAAGAACCTTCTTCTTCCTTAACTTCTCATAAGCTGATTTGATATCCTCCACTTGAAAATAGATCGTTGAGCTTAGATGATCAAATTCTTCATTTTCAGGTAGAGTGATAAGTAAACGCAAACCGTTACAAACAAAAAAGGCCATATTATCTGTTTGAAACAAAAGTGGAAGGTCAAGTTTTTCTTTATAAAAGTGAACGGCTTGTTCTAAATTTCTTACTGTTACGCCAATTTGTCCAATTTTTTGTATCAAAATAGTTCTCCTTTCTATGAAATTATCAGATAAATCCATTATATAGTATAAATATTTCCAAAATCTATCAAATATCTAATGGAGGATTTACTTTTAAAGTATGGAGGTATCTTAACTATATCAAATTTAAAAGAGTAATAATCTGTAAACTAGTTCATCCTGATAGGAAGAAGGGAGGATGAGGATGTTTTCTCTAGACGATCTTGATAAATTCGCATGGGCCTTTTTCGTTATATTGCCTATTGTTAGCTTGATTCATGCCTCTGGACACCATTTTTTTGTTTGGCTGTTTGGCGGAAAGGGTGATTTGATCGTTGGAAAGGGGAATGAGCTATTCTGTATTGGTCCCATCCATGTTCATTTGTTCTATTTTATAGATGCAACTTGCTATTATAAAGGAATTGAAGAAAAAAAGAGATGGCAACGGATTTTAATTCATAGTGGAGGAATTTTATTTAATCTATTGTCCGTTTTAGTAATAAATTTATTCATTATGCAGGATGTTTTCCCAAGAAGCTCCTTTTTCTATCAGTTTGCGTATTTCTCCCTATACTATATCTTCTTTGCGTTGCTTCCTTTTGATTATGGAGAAAATGCACCAAGTGATGGCAAGGCCATTCTATTGGCATGGAAACAGAAGAAGTAAGAGAGAAAGTGACTAATTTGGGAATAAATATTGCTCATTTGGGGTATATGACAAAAACTACAAGATCTATAGAAGGAGGAATGGCGTTATGTTAAACCAAGCGAGAAAAGAGTTTCATATAGTAAAAGGAATTGCTCCGAATGTAAATCAGGAAGCGTTATTTAATAATAAAAGAAAAGTGTTTCTATTTGGCTCTCCGAGTTATACAAATATTGGCGATCAGGCCATAGCGTATGCGGAAGAGAAATTTATTAAAAATTGCTTCCCTTACTATGAATATATTGAAATTATGGATTATGCAACAGAGGAAGGAATCGATTTAGTTAAAAAGATTATTAAAACGGATGATGTTGTTTGTTTTACCGGTGGAGGAAATTTAGGAAGCCTGTACTTGGATATTGAGGAGGATCGCAGAAAGGTCATCGAGTCATTTAAAGATTACCGAACGATTGTGTTCCCTCAATCTGCCTTTTTTGAGGATACAGAGGAAGGACAAGCAGAAAAGAAAAAAAGCCAAGAAGCATATAACAAAAATCCTAACCTCACTTTAGTAGCAAGAGAGAATCAGACATTAGAAATCTTAAAAGATACTTTCCAAGCAAATGTACTGTACACTCCAGATATGGTGCTATCCCTTTCCATTGAACCAAGGGACCTTGAAAGGGAAGGTGTTCTATTCGTTCTAAGAGCAGACAAGGAAAAAGTAACAGAAGAAAATTTTGTCTCAGACTTAATGAACTTGGTTGGAAAAGATAATCCAGTGGAACGAACGGATACGGTGCTTTCAGAAGTTGATGTGATTGATTATGCTGATCGTGAACCTCAATTATTAAAAATGCTTGATAAAATTGGTTCTAAAAAATTAATAATCACAGATCGGTTGCATGCAATGATCTTTTCAATTATCACAAAGACTCCTTGCTTGGTATTCGGGAATAGCTACGGAAAAGCGAAGCACTCGTATAATGATTGGCTACATGAATTATCATTTATTGAGTATACCGATAATAAGGATTTAAACGAGCTTCCAGCTATTATTGAAAGATTACAAAGTGCTGAGCCCAATAAGATTGATGTTAGAGAGGATTTTCAAGTGTTGAAGGATTTTTTTAGAGGGTAAAAGTAGTAAAGGAGTATCCGTTTAGGATATCTCCTTTTACTATGTAGTTTCCGATAATTTACTATGCTCCAAAAATTTTTGATCCATGGACTTCTTTCATCTCTAACTGAACAGATAGAACTGGAAGGTTAGCAGAGGTAATCCCTCCACCAGGAAGAATAATGATTTTTCCAGCAGCGTATTCGATATAACTTTTCAGCGTAGGTATATTATCTTCAATTTTAGTAGATAGAGGACCACCATGTGTTAATATCCGGTTTACCCGATGGGAAATGAGCCAGTCGATTGCTTGGTTCTTTAACTCAGGAGCAATATGATCAAAGGCCATATGAAAGGTAACCTCCAAACCAGTAGCAGCGGTTAAGCATCTTTCCATTGCTTCTTCATCAATCCATTGCCCTTTATTTAAACAACCAATTACCACTCCATTAACACCAAGCTGTTTAAAAAGATGAATATCCTGGCACATAATATCCACTTCATCTTCGGTATAAATAAAATTCCCACCTCTTGGACGAACAATTGCCATTACTTTAGTATTGGTATTTCGACAAAAGGAGATAGTTTTAGCAGCAACACCATAGCTAACAGTCGTTCCCCCTACAGATAGATTATCGCAGAGCTCAATCCGATCTGCACCATTTTGAATAGCTCTTGGGACGAGTGTGAAGTTTTCTACGCAGATTTCTTTTATCATTGTCTCAACACCTTTTAATTAACGTCTAATTTAGCTAGTGTACCATATATTTACTGTGAAAAATCGGTTATACTTGATGATGAAATATAAAAATTTAGAAAATTAGGGAAATAAGGAGAGGGAATTGAGTGATATTACATACTTCTATTCAAGGAAAAGGAGAACCGATTGTATTTCTTCATACTGGTTTGCAAACAGGGTTAACAGATTTTGAGTATCAAAGAGCTTTTTTTCAAAGGCATTATCAGGTGATTTCTCCTGATTTAAGAGGGCATGGTCATTCTGTAGTTGCCAATTTTTCTAATTTCTTTGATGAATCTGCTAATGATTTGTTTGAAACGTTGGAACATGTAGGAATAGACTCTGCTCATATTGTAGGAGGATCAATAGGAGCATTGGTAGCCATCATTTTTGCAAAAAAGCATCCTAAAAAAGTAAAGAGTTTAACTATCTCGGGGGTTATGCCCTTAAAGCCTGATAATTGGGAAGAGTTACATCTTAAAGACATAGAGCAACAAAGTCACCTTTTGCAAAAGGAAGAGGTAGCTGATTATTTCAACCAAATTCATAGAGGGGATTGGAGAGAAGCCCTTTTAATAACACAAGATTCAACGTGGTATCCATTTCATGAAATTAAGGATATACATGCATTAAAGATGCCGATTCTTTGCATAGTAGGCGAAGGAAAAAGAGACGAGATAGAGGGCGCTTGCTATTATCAAGAAATAAATTCGAATATGCACATTGCAGTTGTTCCTTTTGCGGCACATTTAGTTCAGGATGAACAGCCGGAGATTTATACTAAAATGTTAGATTCTTTTCTGATGAAATATGGCGATGCAAACATAAAAATGGGTGAGGAAAGTTAACCACTTATTAAAAAGTAAAGTGGGTCTTGTTTTATAATTTCCAATATGTTAAAGTATTTGGAAAATAAGAGGTGATTGAAATGGTTAAACGTACGCACAGCATCAACCTTTCACAATTACATCATCATAAAAAGTAGTCTTGCTATTTCGATTTAAAAATCGTACATAGGAAGACTATTTCTCATGAAACCGCATTTGATTAAGTTTTAACTACTTAAATCAAGGGCGGTTTTTTATTTTATTTTAAACAGGGGGCATGAAAAAATGAAGAAGATGATTTACCAAAATGTTAAAGGAACAATGGATTATTTACCGAGAGAGGAAGAAATCAGAAGAAATATTCGGAGAACAATGGAAGATGTATTTATTCAGTATGGCTGCAAACCGCTTGAGACACCTATCTTAAATTACCAAGAATTGCTTGCTTCTAAATACGCAGGTGGAGCGGAAATTTTAGAAGAAATGTACACTCTTTCTGATCGTGGCAAAAGGGAGCTGGCGTTGCGCTATGATTTAACCATTCCCTTTGCGAAAGTGGTAGCGATGAATCCAACGCTAAAAATGCCTTTTAAACGCTATGAGATTGGCAAAGTATTTCGAGATGGTCCGATAAAGACGGGGAGATATCGAGAGTTTACACAATGTGATGTCGATATTGTAGGTGTTCCATCGCAAATGGCAGAAGCAGAGCTTATGATGATGGCTTTGAATATTTTTGATAAATTAAAGATGGAAGTAACGATTCAATACAATAATCGAAAATTATTAGTTGGGTTTCTTCGTCAATTGAATATTGCGGATCAATTGATAAATCGGGTGATTTTGATAGTAGATAAAATAGAAAAAATTAGTAAAGAAAAAATAAAGGAAGAACTAAGAGATGCTGGATTAGAACAAACAGTAATAGAGGAGATTGATGCTTTTTTACAAAAGGATTTAATCGGCATAATAGAGTACTATCAACAGCTGGCAGAAAAAGAAGAGAGCATTAGAAAGGGGCTGGAAGAATGGAATGAATTACAATCGTATATAAAGAAGTTTGGACTGGAGCAATATTGCGTATTCAATCCGTTTCTTGCGAGAGGTCTTGAAATTTATACTGGAACAATCTATGAAATTTTCTTAACTGATAAGAGAATAAAGTCGAGCATAGGTAGCGGCGGAAGATATGACAATGCGATAGGCGGATTAATTGGCTCAAAGCAAACCTATGCAACAGTGGGTATTTCCTTTGGGTTGGATGTTATATTATCTGCTCTTTTATTAGATAAAATAGATTTTGATGATGCAAAGCTGGATTACTATATTATTCCGATTGGTCGACCGCTGGAAGCTTTTTTAGTTGCGAAAACACTTCGTGACAAAGGCTTTAAAGTAGAGCTCGAGTTAGGAAAGAAAAAACTGGTGAAAGCTTTAGATAAAGCAAATAAAGAAGGTGTCAAAAAGGTGATTATACTAGGAGACGAGGAAGTGGCAGGCAATATGTATAAAGTGAGAGATATGAAAACAGGAGAAGAATGGATAGTGAATTTCGAATATTAATCATTAGACGAGGCAGTAGATGGGAGACATTTACTGCTTTTATTTATGTGAGAGTTGATTCAAAGGATATTAGCAAGTTAAAAAAATAGTCTCTAAGCCCGAATGGAAGGAAAAACGAGCAGGAAGGTAACAGAGAATCCGTCTCTGATCCCGAGCGGAAGAAAAAAGGAGCGCGGAGGTAACAAACCCGTCTCTAAGCTCGAATGGAAGAAAAAAGAAGCGCGAAGGTAACAGAGTGGTCAAAACAAAGCCCATTTTTCATAAAAAAGAAGGTAATAGAAAAAACACGTTCCTATTCGTTTTCAAATCAATCAAAACCCCCTTCTCTACTACAGCTAAAAGCATTTTCCAAAGAAACGTCTTCAACAGACTATTTCCAAAACAAAAGAAGCATACTACAAAAGAAAAAATTAAGATTAAAGTTTATTCGTTGTAATGTTACTTAAATGATGATAACATATAGTTATGTAACATTATTAGGAGGCGAACGGATGGAATATGTCGATCCTATAAAAGAAATTGAAAGTATTAATGCAATTAAAGAAGTATTGCGTAAACAATCACAAAGAGATTTGTTGCTTTTTGTGTTAGGTATAAATACTGGGATAAGAGTAAGCGATTTACTTGCATTGAAGGTTCAGGATGTAAAAGATGAATCTGGAATGAAAGAGTTTTTGTATCTTCATGATGCTGACGAAGTAAAGGCATATTATTTAAACGGTAAGGTGCATACGGAGTTAGAGAAATATATGGAGGAACGCGAATTTAAAGAGGATGAGTTTTTATTTAAGTCACAGAAAAATAATCAACCAATTACTCGCCAGCAAGCTTATCGGATTATTAATAAGGCGGCGAGGCTAGTTGGAATTCCCGGGAAAATTGGAACCCATACGTTGAGAAAAACTTTTGGCTATCATGCATATCGAAAAGGGATTGCGATTTCCTTATTGATGAATGTATATAATCATACATCGAGGGCAGAAACGTTAAAGTATATTGGGATTGATAAGCAAGAAAAGCGTTTAGTAAAAGTGGATGTCAATCTTTAAAAAAACCTCCACCAAACTAGGTGGAGATTAGTCAAACTTATAAATAGTCATCATCATTACTAGCATCTGTATCAATATCAACATTAGTTAATTCGTTAATGATGTCCTCATGGACTTGAACTTGCAATGTATCTTTATCTTTCATAAATTTAAAAACACCATTATTGAAATCAGTGCCTTGTTCTTTAAAGAAAATTCCCTCATACATTACATGTTTTGTATGATTGAAAATTAGGCGATAGCCATTTCCCTCTTTTACTAAATATGCACGTACACCTTTTTCATATTGGCCTTCTGGGTTTTTCAAAAAGCGTGCAACAGAAATAATATGAAGATCAACAAAAGGGATTTCACGCAATAAGGAATTAATAATGGAGCCTTTAGCAATTTGTTCCCAACGGCTTTGTGCAGTTTGACCAAGAACAATTTGTGTGATTTTCTTCTCTCTAGCTACTTCTGCAATCACTTTAGAGATTGGTCTCGATTCCTTATCTTTAATGATAAACGCGTCGGCACTATGACGTTCAGCTAATTCTTTCCATCTAGCAATATAATTTGATTTTTCTGCATCCAACTCATCAAATGGTTTCGGATCAACCGTAAGGATATAAAGTGGACAATCAAGCATATTCGCTATTTTACAGCCTCTTTGTATAAGGCGTTCACCGTTAGGTCCGTAATAAACGCATACTAGAATACTTTCATCCATGCGTTCTTTTCCATTTACCATAATTTTTTTCACCTCAATAGATGTGAATGATTTACACCACTAATAATAAACTATGTATGACTATAACGTATGCTACTTTATGAGTCAATGCATTTCTTAAATTATCCAAATGACAATTATTATCCGTTTCTTTTACTAATAGTAAGGTTAGACATAGTTTCCATTATAAATACGTTTTATCTCAAGAAAACCCAAAATATAAACTTGCATAAAAGGAGGAGGATACAACAAATGACATGGTTACATTTTATGATATTGCTGCCATTTATGTTTGCACTAATTGTACCTTTTATATATAAAAGGCTAACGCCTCGGATTCATACAGGTTGGTTCGTCCTGTTTGTTCCATTCACCATTTTTCTTTTCCTATTGATGTACATCCCTAAAATAGCGAAAGGAGAGGTGTTTACTTCTACAGTCAACTGGATACCTGCTTATAATATTAACTTTACTACGTATTTGGATGGACTAAGCTTAGTATTTGGTTTATTGATTGCTGGAATAGGAGCTTTGGTGATTCTGTACTCTATATTCTATTTATCAAAACACCGGGAAGCTTTGCATAACTTCTATGTCTATTTATTGTTATTTATGGGGGCGATGCTTGGGCTAGTAGTATCTGATAATTATTTTGTTTTATATGTATTTTGGGAAATTACTAGTGTATCCTCCTTTTTACTAATAGCTTATTGGTATGAAAGAGATCGCTCAAGATATGGTGCCCAAAAAGCAATGTTGATTACTGTCTTTGGCGGGCTAGCTATGTTAGCAGGACTGATCATGCTCTCTATTATGGCAGATACGACAAGTATTAGAGAGACCTTAGCGAATGTCCATCTAATCCAAAATCACGGTTTATTTATACCAGCCATGATTCTTCTTTTGCTTGGCGCTTTTACAAAATCGGCGCAATTTCCGTTTAGCATCTGGCTGCCTGATGCTATGGAAGCACCTACGCCCATTAGTGCGTATTTACACTCTGCCACGATGGTAAAGGCAGGAATTTATCTAGTTGCTCGTTTGACACCGATTTTTGGCGGCACAGCAGAGTGGTTTTGGTTTGTTGTAGGAATTGGTTTATTCACTTTATTATATGGATCCTTTAATGCAGTGAAACAGACAGACTTAAAGGCATTATTAGCCTATTCAACGATTAGTCAATTGGGACTGATTATGAGTTTACTGGGTATAGGTTCTGCTGCATTATATAAGGATTTAGGAGTAGAAGAAGCGGGATTATATGCAACAGCTATTTTTGCAGCTATTTTTCATTTAGTAAACCATTCCACCTTTAAGGGTTCTTTATTTATGGTTGTAGGGATTATTGACCATGAGACTGGTACTCGAGATCTTCGGAGACTTGGTGGATTAATTCACTTAATGCCCGTATCCTTTACGCTTACTGTAATTGGTGGCTTTTCAATGGCGGGTCTTCCTCCATTCAATGGCTTCTTAAGTAAAGAGATGTTCTTTACTGCTGTAGTGAATGCCTCCCATATGGAAATATTTAATCTTCCATATCTGGGTATGATTATTCCCATTATTGCGTGGATTGCAAGTGTCTTTACCTTTATCTATTGCATGATCTTGGTATTCAAAACATTTAAAGGAAAAAACAAAGCGCCAAAATTAGATAAAGCGATTCATGAAGCACCAATTGGTTTATTAGTCTCGCCGATTATTTTAGGGGCATTAGTTATTCTGTTCTTCTTTATCCCTAATGTTGTTTCCAAGTATTTATTAAAGCCAGCTTTTGCATCGGTTTTACCATCTCTTGCGCATACGGTGAAATCCAAAAAGATCAGTGCCTTCCATGGATTCAACACAGAACTTTGGATGACGATTGGGGTTGTGGCTGTTGGAATTATCTTATATTTACTATTAAAAAAATGGTATAAGATTTATCGCCTTTATCCACAAGCTATCACCTTAAGCAATTTATATAATCTTAGTTTGGAATATATGGAGAAGGTGGCAAAATCAATAACAGATTTTTATATGACAGGATTCCTTCGTGATTATTTAGTCTATATATTTGGATTCCTTATTGTCATAATCGGGGGATCTCTCGTGTTGTTTA
Organism: Niallia sp. HCP3S3_B10; assembly: GCF_052064465.1. Classification (NCBI taxonomy): domain Bacteria; kingdom Bacillati; phylum Bacillota; class Bacilli; order Caryophanales; family Bacillaceae; genus Niallia; species Niallia sp. HCP3S3_B10. Next base: position 89,132 of record NZ_JBQHVO010000004.1, read on the forward strand.
ATGGGGTCACGTTCGATATGTCTCAGGACTCACCAATTAGTTTTTTTGATATTGGCATAGTTATTGCAATGATTATAAGCTCGGTTACCGTTCTTTTCTCTAAATCAAGGATTACATCCATTGTAGCAGTTGGTGCCCTAGGATTTCTTGTCTCGTTTTTCTTTGTACTTTTTAGAGCTCCTGATTTGGCACTCACACAATTAGTAGTTGAGACAGTGACAACCGTTTTATTCTTACTGTGCTTCTATCATTTGCCGCAATTAAAGAAGGAAATTAGTAGGATTCGTTTCAAAGCGGTCAATGCCATTATTTCAATAGGAGTAGGCGCAGTTGTTACAATTGTTGCTCTTTCAGCTAATGGTACCCATCTATTTGACTCTATTTCGAGCTACTATGAAGATTCCTATAAATTGGCAGGAGCAAAGAATATTGTTAATGCTATCTTAGTTGATTTCCGAGGGATAGATACAATGTTAGAGATCCTTGTCCTTACAGTTGCTGGTCTAGGAGTGTATACATTAATAAAAGTTAGGCTTGTAGGAGGGGATAAGAATGAAGAAACCAAATGATATTATCATTCGAAGTGTCACAAAGGTTGCCGTCGTTATTATCCTTACCTTTGCCATAAATCTATTTGTATCTGGACATCACTTTCCAGGTGGGGGATTTATTGGCGGACTTACCTTTGCTGCCGCGATTATTTTGCTTTTTCTCTCTTTTGATATTGAGACTGTTCGAAAAAATATTCCTGTTGATTTTAAAGTGTTAGCAGGGGTAGGTGTATTAATTGCTGTTTTAACAGGTGTTGGTGGAATGGTATTTGGGGAAGCTTTCTTGACTCAAGCATTTGGATATTTTGACTTGCCTGTTTTCGGAAAAACAGAGTTAGCGACAGCTGTCATTTTTGATATTGGCGTTGCTCTAGCCGTTATCGGTACAGCGATAACCATTATTATGACAATTGGGGATGATCGCTGATGGAGACATTAATGTCTATTCTAGTGGGAGTATTATTCTCCATTGGAATTTATCTTATTTTAACAAAGACATTATTACGAATAATTTTAGGAACATCTATACTTGGTCACGGTGTAAACTTGCTTATTATTACAATGGGGGGATTGAAAAAAGGTGGTCCTCCCCTTTTAGGAATAACCGATCACACTTTTGCTGATTCGTTGCCGCAAGCATTGCTGCTTACAGCTATTGTTATAAACTTTGCAACGACTGCTTTGTTTTTAGTCCTAAGCTATCGAGCATTTAAAGTGCTTGGCACCGATGATACAGATTTATTGAGGGGTAATGAGGATGAATAATATTGTAATATTGCCGATCATCCTTCCTATCGTTTTTGCGATGATTATGGTGATTTTTAGAGACAAAGTTACGCTTCATCGAATATTAAGTCTAATAGCAATTATTTCTGTTTTTATTGTAACGATTATTTTAATCTTTCAAATTAAAGCAGAAGGAATACAGTCCATTCAGTTAGGGGGATGGGAGGCGCCGTTTGGCGTAAGCATGGTTGCAGATATGTTTGCAGCGCTTCTTGTTTTAGTTACTAGTATTATTGGATTTTGTTGTTTATTATACGCATTTCATTCAATTGGTGAGCAAAGAGAAAAATATTATTTTTATCCCTTATTTTTGGTCTTAATAACAGGGGTTAACGGATCTTTTTTCACGGGTGACATTTTCAATCTATTTGTCTGTTTTGAAGTAATGCTTGTTGCTTCATATGTATTAATTTCATTAGGAGGAACAAGAGTTCAGTTAAGGGAATCAATCAAATATATTTTAATAAACATTATCTCATCTTTTCTATTTCTAGTGGCAATTGCTTATTTATATGCGATTACAGGAACGCTAAATTATGCACATTTGTCGGTTCGAATTGCCGAAGTTGGTCAAGATGGATTAATGACAACCGTAGCGATATTATTTTTAATTGTGTTTAGTTTAAAGGCGGGGCTATTTTTATTCTTCTGGCTTCCAGGCTCTTATAGTGCACCACCGACGGCTATATCCGCTATTTTTGCTGCCCTTTTAACAAAGGTTGGAATGTATGCAATTATCAGAGTATTTACCTTGATTTTTTATCATGAAGTACAAATAACACATTTATTAATTGGCATCCTTGCAGGTATTACGATGACACTTGGGGCAATCGGAGCGGTTGCCTATAGAGATATTTATAAGGTAATGACCTATAATGTGGTCATTGGTGTCGGCTTTATTTTAGCAGGAGTCGCTACTTATACAACGGTAGGGATGACTGGTTCTATCTATTATTTCATTCATGATATGGTGATTAAAGCACTTATTTTCCTATTAGGAGGCACCGTAATCCATCTAACAGGAACAAGTAAATTAGATGAAATGAACGGATTGATTCGCTTGCATCCTCAGTTAGGCTGGATGTTCTTTATTGCAGCACTGTCTTTATCAGGGATACCTCCTTTAAGTGGCTTTCTAGGTAAAATATTTATAACAGAAGGGACATTTACTGCAGGATACTATTGGCTAGGTGCATTTGGACTGATTAGTAGTTTATTTGTTCTTTATTCTATTATGAAAGTATTTATGTCGGTGTTTTGGGGATATACGGATTTAACACTTGAAGAAGAAAAAGGGACAACAAAAGGATTAATGCTGCCAATTTCTGTGCTTACTTTCTTGACGATTGCTTTAGGCATTGGGACAGAAGGAATACATGAATATGTAGATATGGCAGTGGAAGGGTTAATGAATCCTCTTTATTATATAGAGGCTGTTTTGGGAAATGGAAAATAAAAGGAGTAATTAAATGGATGGAAAGAGGTGATTAATATGCCTATGCAAATATTAATTAACTTGTTAATAGGTGTCATTTGGATGTTTTTGCAAGACACCTGGAATGTATTGACCTTCTTTACTGGTTATTTATTTGGAATTCTCGTTCTCTTTATCTTGCGCCGCTATATGTCAACTAACTTTTATTTAGAGACATTTTTTGCAGTCATTAAGTTGTTCGTTGTGTTTATTGAACAGCTGTTTACATCGAGTGTAGTCGTCATTCGACAAATAATAAAACCTAGGATTAATATTTCCCCAGGAATATTTTCCTTAGAGACGGAATTAGAGGGGGAATTAGAGGTTTCCTTGTTAGCCTTATTAATGAATTTAACCCCGGGATCAGTTGTTGTGGAGGTCACTTCTGATAATAATAAGTTTTTTATCCATGCAATGGATATACCCGCTCAAAAAGAATCCATCTTTCGTTCGAAGGAAAAATTTGAAAAGGCTATTAAGAGGGTGACTCGTTATGATTGATAATCTATTGGTTGGATCCTTAATTTTACTTGTTCTATCTATATTTGCAACGGTTTTTCGGCTGGTCAAAGGTCCATCTGCTCCAGATAGAATTCAGGCGCTTGATTGTTTGGGGATTAATTTAATTGCCGGAGTAGCTATCTTTTCTGTGTTGCTTCGAAATACAGGTTTTTTTGAAGTAATTTTATTAATAGGGATTCTATCATTTATTGGAACCATTGCCTTTGCACGATATATTGAAAGAGGTGTAGTCATTGAGCGAAAACAATCCGATTGAGCTTATAGCAGTTCTACTTATATTTTTTGGCGCTATCTTCTGTTTTCTTAGCTCATTAGGACTAATAAGACTTCCAGATGTTTATACGAGATCACATGCTGCATCCAAAGGCTCTACAATGGGAGTACTTTTTACTCTTGTTGGAACGTTTGTCTTTTTTATCATAGAGGGAACTTTTAGTATTCGTTTATTTCTAGGAATTTTCTTTGTTTTCCTAACCTCACCTGTCGCATCCCATGTAGTCGTGCGTTCTGCCTATCGTTCTAAAGTAAAGCTCGCAGATGTAACAGTACAAGATGATTTAAAGGCTGAAATGGAAGAAGAAGGAATCGAAACAATAGAAGTTCAGCACAAGTAGGCTGGTTTCATAGATTGATTTTTTTGGATAGGAAAATTAATATTGGAACGATTGAGGCTGTGGATTCATTAAAAAAATTACGTTACATCTTCATGAAGAGAGAAAGTTATTTATTTCTAATTGACGAAATTTCGCGATTTCTATATAGTTAAAAACGAAATACCCGTACTGAGACGGGAGAGGTTCATAGCGAATACCCTCTATAAAAAACTATGGATACATGCAATCAACGCCATGTCCATAAAAAGGATATGGCTTTTTTGTTTTATTCAGCTAGTTTCTGCGTAAGGTAAAATACCTCTCTTTTATGCAGTGTTGGGAAACACCAAACAAGGAGGAGCTCAAATGTCTGGAAGAAAGAAAGAAGAAGGATTAACAGATTTAACTTTGTTAGGAAATCAAAATACTCAATATAAAAGTGATTATGCACCAGAGGTGTTAGAATCGGTAGATAATCTCCACTCTGATAGAGATTATTTTGTAAAATTTAATTGTCCAGAGTTTACTAGCCTTTGTCCAATAACTGGACAGCCTGACTTTGCCACAATGTATATTTCCTATATCCCAAATAAGAAAATAGTAGAAAGCAAATCTCTTAAATTATATTTATTTAGCTTTCGCGATCACGGTGATTTTCATGAAGATTGTGTGAATATTATCATGAATGATTTAATCAAACTATTAGATCCTCGATATATCGAGGTTTGGGGGAAATTCACTCCACGTGGCGGAATATCAATTGATCCATGGTGCAATTATGGAAAATCGGGCACTAAATTTGAAGAGATGGCAGCCCATCGATTAATGAACCATGATATGTATCCAGAAAAAGTAGATAATCGATAATAAAAAACCAGTTAACAACTCGCAATTTTGTGGTTGTTGACTGGCTTTTTAAAGTCATATTTTCCTTTGTGGATTAAGGCAAGATATTCCCAGCAGCGCGATAAATACTGTACCATTCTTCTCGTGTTAAATGAACATCACTTGCTTTACAGCAATCGATTAAACGATCCACATTCATTGTTCCAATAACCGGCTGCATGTTAGCAGGATGGCGCAATAACCACGCAATCGCAATAGTTGTATTGCTGACTTGATACTTTTCAGCAATTTCATTTATTTGTTGATTTAATTCAGGAAATTTTTCATTTCCAAGGAATACCCCTTCAAAAAAACCATATTGGAATGGAGACCAAGGCTGGATTGTAATATCATGCAAGCGACAGAAGTCTAAAATACTGCCATCACGATTAATTGCAGAGTCATTCTCCATATTTACATTGATTCCATTAGAAATCATATTGGCATTTGTAATACTTAGTTGCAATTGGTTAGCCACAAGAGGCTGTTTCACATATTTTTGCAATAGTTGTATTTGCATCGGATTTTGGTTAGAAACGCCAAAATGACGAACCTTTCCAGATTGCTCAAGAATTTGGAATGCTTCTGCAACTTCCTCAGGTTCAACTAAAGCATCGGGACGATGAAGCAGAAGGGTATCTAAGTATTCTGTTTTTAGCCTACTTAATATTCCATCAACGGAGTTTAAGATATGTTCTTTTGAAAAGTCAAACATTCCTTTGCGAATGCCACATTTGGATTGCAAAATAATATTTTCGCGTACACTTGGAGACATATGAATAGCATCTGCAAATATCTCTTCACAAGTACCGCTACCATAAATGTCTGCGTGATCAAAGAAGTTAGCACCTTGTTCTAAAGCAGTTTGTACAAATTGCTCTGCTTCCTTTTTTTCTAATGAGTTAATACGCATGCAGCCAACCGCTACTACAGGCACTTCTAAATTACTGCTACCTAGTTTGATTATTCTCACGTTTCTCAGTCCCTTCTATTAATAGAAAACGCTTTAATAATTGTGCAAGATTAAAATTTCTAATACAGTAGACCATTTTTATTTTGCCATAGAAAGGAGATGAACACCAACCTTTAGACTTATGAAATCGAAAAATACTCCTTTTCTAGCAAAAAAAATAGAAAAGGAGTGCACTCCCATTTCGAGATGGAAGAAGCACTCCATTTCTTTTCCTATTATTTTGAATTTTAATCCTCCATTGTAGAAAGATCGCCAGTAGGGAGTCCGAGTTCCCAAGCCTTTAAAACACGTCTCATTATTTTTCCGCTACGGGTTTTAGGAAGCTTTTCGCAAAATTCAATTTCTCTTGGAGCGGCATGAGCGGCCAAGCCTGTTTTTACAAATATACGTATTTCTTCTTTTAATTCATCTGTTTCTTTATAGCCGTCAACTAGTGCAATAAAGGCTTTAATAATTTCACCTCGAATAGGATCTGGCTTTCCAATTACACCTGCTTCTGCTACTGCCGGAAATTCAATTAGTTTGCTTTCCACTTCAAATGGACCAACTCTTTCTCCAGCCGTCATAATAACATCATCCACCCGTCCCTGAAACCAGAAGTAACCTTCTTCATCCATATAAGCGGAATCACCAGAAACATACCATTCATCATGTTGAAAATAACTATTGAACTTCTCCTGATTATTCCAAATTGTATGCATCATTGATGGCCAACCTTTTTTAATGGCTAAATTCCCCATCTGATTTGGCGGCAAAATATTTCCGTTATCGTCCAGAATAACAGCTTCTATCCCTGGAAGAGGTTTCCCCATTGAGCCTAACTTGATATCCATACAAGGTAGATTACATATCAGCTGTGCACCAGTTTCAGTCATCCACCAAGTATCATGAATGCGATGTCCAAATACTTCGTGACCCCACCGGATTACTTCCGGATTTAGCGGTTCACCTACGCTTAGAATATGACGCAAGGAGGAGAGGGTGTATTTTTCGGTAACCGTATCCCCAGCTGCCATTAGCATCCGGAATGAGGTAGGTGCACTGTACCAAACGGTCACTCCAAATGTTTCAATCGTTTTATACCAAATATCAGGACTAAAGCGCCCACCTGCAACCACATTTGTTGAGCCAGTTAGCCAAGGACCAAAAATGCCGTAGGAGGTACCTGTTACCCAACCAGGGTCAGCTGTGCACCAGTAGACATCATCTTCTTGTAAATCTAAGACCCACTTTGCTGTCTGGTAGTGCTGGATCATCGCATTGTGGACATGAAGCACACCTTTTGGTTTTCCAGTGGAACCAGAGGTATAGTGAAGGATTAATCCATCTTTACGATCAACCCATTCTATGTCTAATTCAATAGAAGCAGAGCGAAAATATTGAAGGAAATCTTTTGTTTTATCATCCTCTTGTACATCTTCCCCAACAATAAAAATTGTTTCTAAAGCTGGTAATTCTGTATGTGGAATCCTATTTACAAGCTCAGGTGTAGTAATGATAACTTTTGCCTCACTATCATGGAGACGGTCCTTTACGGCATCCTCCATAAATGCTTCAAACAGTGGACCAACGATGGCTCCTAATTTTATCGCTCCAATTAAAGCGAAATATAATTCAGGGGAACGAGGCATAAAAATAAACACTCGATCGCCTTTTTTTACGTTTCCTACTTTTTTTAAAACATTTCCAGCTTTATTTGATAATTTCTTTAAGTCTTTGAATGTGTATGTCTCTTTTCTTGATGGATGAAAATAGTGGAGGGCTACTTTGTTGGCACGGTAATTCTCAGCATGACGGTCAATTGCTTCATAAGCTAAGTTAACTTTTCCAGTCTGATGCCAAGAAAATTCCTTTTCTGCTTGGTCCCATTTGAAATGTTGGTACAAGTCCTCATAGTTCTCAAGGTTATGCTTGCCTTTAACAGGTGGAAACGCTTTCAATTCCATTCATACATCCCCCTCATTTCAATTTTTTAACAACACTATTATAATGGGAAAACACTATATATACAATTTTAATGTTGTAATTGAATAAATATTCCTACATTTAAAAAATGGATAGGGGTATAAGTTAAAACTTTTCTATATAAAGGAATAAAGCGGCTGGGAAATAAGCATTTCTACCAAAATTAAACAAGAACTATAATGTAATTAATTTACAAAAAAATTCGTGTTTGTTTTTTAGAAAAAGGTTTAAAAACGAAGTGTAATGGAGCGGAAGACGCTCGACTCCTGCGGGAAATAGAGACGCTTTAGAACCCGCAGCGCATGCGAGGAGGGCACTGAAAAAGTATAGTTTCTCCAAATTAAATAAGTATTTATTTATTTGAAAGCGAATATAAAGTTGGTTTGGAGAGGCGACAGCTCGACTCCTATGGGAGTTGCGAGAAAGTCCGAGACCCTGCAGGAACGCAGTGACGAAGCGGCTCGGCGCTCGCCCCATGGAAAGCGAGCTGTCGCCTCGGGAAACAAATGAAATACCCGAATTTAAAAGTCGGCCACCAACAATTATGATTATATTGCAGTTTTTCAGTGCCCTAGCATGCGAGGAGGCTCAGCTTCCTCCCCGGCGCATCGTGCGTCTGTAGCGCAATGGAACGACTGAATTTTTACACTTAACTATATTAAAAAACATAGATAACCATCAAGAGAAAGTAGCTTTATTTAAGAGCTAAATTAAAGATTGTTCGTCTTTAAAGACTAGTTATTTAGTTTTGTTCCAGCCTCTTTAATGGGAAAGTCTTCATTAAAAAGGACTATAAAAACAGTAGTATTAAATATAGTGAATGAAAAGCAAAATGAATAGATAAATCAAAAGAAGTAGTACTTGAAATTTAATTGTAGCGTAAAACCTTTTGTTAAACTTTTGAGATGGAAGTGGTTTTTCCTTCCATTCATCCAAGTAGTCATCATTTTTAAGAATCACGTGATGGAATCTTCGGAAGCTGAACGTTACTCCGTCAAAAAAGCCTCCTTTTGCAATATATTGAAATAGAAATACAACGATATAAGAGAAAGTAAGATAAAAGACAGTATTAATATAAGAAACAAAAGTATATTCAGAAGAAAAAATAAAAAAAAGAATTCCCGTCATAAAGATATTTATTAGAAATAGAGACCATTTTTTATTAAGCATGTTTATTCACCTTTACTAAGTATGTTTGCAACACGAATAATCGTATTTTAACCTAACTTTTATAGAATGTACATTTCCGGAAGCCATATGACTATAAAATATTGAGCATATATACTATTAAATAGTCAAAAAGAGTGTCACCTTCTTTTTCATATAGTTGAAAGATAGTTGAATTAATCTAGGAGGAATCGGATTATTATTTACAATATTAAGGAAGAAAAGAACTAATAATGTAAATATATCCTATTATGAAATTCTACAATAATAATACTGTCTTCTAATTTCAGGGAGAAAAGTATATTGGGATATGGATATTTTTAACAATTAATCGTTCTTTTGCCATATCTTTCTCTATATTTTTAATATAAATTTTTAGAATTTTAATACAAAAGTAAGCGCTGTCTTTGTTGTTCTAATGCAAAAGCACTCTAGCGCACTATAGCAATATTTGAAATTATCTCTATATTTAGTCTTTACAACTCTACTAGAATAATAGTATACTCACTTTAGCTTCTTTTTTAGATGTAATTTACAGAATAATATAACAATGGGGGGTCTTTTTTAATGAAGCGAAAATTAACTTGGCTGCTTTCACTTACATTGATACTGAGTGTATTTTTAGCAGCATGTTCTGGCGGCGATGATAACGCGTCTGAAGGTACTGATGGTTCATCAGAAGAAAATGTTGAACAAGTATTAAACTTAATTAACGGAGATGCGATTCCTTCTATGGATCCATCAATGGCAACAGATCAATATGGTTTCCAATTCTTAGGTGCTACAATGGAAGGTCTTAATCGTTTAGGTGAAGGCGGAGAAGTTACACCAGGTATTGCTGAAAGCCATGAAGTATCTGAAGATGGCTTAACTTGGACGTTCAAGTTACGTGAAGATGCAAAATGGGAAAACGGAGATCCTGTAACTGCTAACGATTTCGTTTATGCTTGGCAACGTGCTGTAAATCCTGATACAGGTTCTGAGTACGGTCCATATATGATGGGTGGCGTAATTAAAAACGCTGCAGAAATTAGCCAAGGTGATATGCCAGTTGAAGACTTGGGAGTTAAAGCAGACGGCGATTATACTTTAGTTGTTGAACTTGCTAACCCAACACCTTATTTTGAATCTTTAACAACTTTTGGTACATTCTTACCATTGAACCAAAAATTCGTTGAAGAAAAAGGCGAGGCTTTCGCTACTAGCTCTGAAAATCTATTAGCTAATGGTCCTTTCAAATTAGAAAACTGGGAAAGTACATCTCAAAAGTGGAATCTTGCTAAAAACGATACTTACTGGGATGCAGATACAGTTAAGTTAGAAACGATTAATTATGTAGTAGTAAAAGAAGCTCAAACAGCGGTTGACCTTTATGAAAAAGGAGAAGTAGACCGTACTGGTTTATCTTCAGACTTAGTTGACCAATATTCTTCTGATGAAGATTATACAGTTAAAGCAGGAAACTCTGTATTCTATTTGAAAATAAATCAAACAAGAAACGAAGCGCTTGCTAATAAAAATATTCGCGCAGCTATCAGCCGTGCGTTTGATAAACAGGCTTTAGTAGATACAATTTTAAATAATGGTTCTTTAGCTGCTAATGGTCTAGTTCCAGCAGACTTTACTCCAATGCCTGACGGTAGTGGTGATTTCCGCGAAGTTAGTGGAGATCTTGTAACATATGATACTGCTGCTGCGAAAGAATTCTGGGAAAAAGGTTTAGAAGAATTAGGAACTGATTCAGTAGAAATCGAATTCCTAGGCGGAGATACAGATGTATCTAAAACAATGAACGAATATCTTGCTAACCAATTACAAACAAATCTACCAGGATTAAAAGTAACTCTAAAACAAGTACCATTTGAACAACGTTTAGATTTAGATACTAATCAAGACTACGATCTTCAATTAGCTGGTTGGGGTCCTGACTACCTTGATCCATACACTTTCTTAAGCTTATGGATTACAGATGGCGGAAATAACAAAATGGGTTACTCAAATGCAGAGTACGATAAATTGTTAGAAGAAACAACAACTACTCTTGCTACAGATAACGAAGCTCGTTACCAAAACTTCTTAGAGGCTGAAAAGATTCTATTTGAAGATGCGGCAATCGCTCCTGTATATCAAAGTGCTGGCGCATTCCTATCATCTCCAAAAATTCATGGCTTAATTGAAAATCCATTTGGACCAGATTATGAATACAAATGGGTATCTATTGGAGCTGAAGAGTAATTTCGCTTTTTTGAAAAATTCGATGCTATGAAATAAGAGGGAGTGTATGCTTTTATAGCATATACTCTCTTGTATTTTTGAGTAGGAAAATTCTGATTATAGCAAAAATAAATTATTATGCTATAATAAACAAAGAAAATTAGGAGGTGCACAGATGGCTCGATACTTACTTCGACGTTTATGGTATATGTTAATAACACTGTTCATTATCGCAACAGTCTCCTTTTTCCTGATGAAGTTCCTTCCAGGAAGTCCGCTGAAGGCTGACGATAAATTAAGTGAAGAACAAAAAACAATTATATTGGAAAAATATGGTTTGAACGATCCGATTCCTGTTCAATATGTACGTTATTTAGGAAACCTAGTGCAGGGGGATTTAGGGGTTTCGTTTGCATTTGATAATACGCCGGTTACAGATATTCTAACGTCTAAAATTGGCCCTTCTGCGCTTTTAGGTGGACAGGCTTTAGTGCTGGGAACTGTTGTTGGAATTCTACTGGGCTTAATAGCATCTATTTATAGGAATGGTCCAATCGATTTTACATCCACCATTATAGCGGTACTCGGGACATCAGTTCCATCGTTCGTATTTGCAGGACTATTACAATATTTCTTGGCGGTGAAATGGGACTTACTACCTGTTGCGCTTTGGGATGGGTTTGAATATACGATTCTACCAACTATTGCACTAGCAATCTCACCACTAGCTGTAGCTGCAAGGTTCACTAGAACTGAAATGATCGAGGTTCTGCATTCACATTATATAACGACAGCTCGTGCAAAAGGAGTTAGTGAAGCAGGAATTATTTTCAAGCATGGATTACGTAATGCATTGATTCCTTTAGTTACAGTAATTGGGCCAATGGCGGTTGGCTTAATGACAGGATCCTTAGTAATTGAGCAAATATTTGCTGTTCCTGGAATTGGAGAGCAATTTGTATCATCTGTTAATGTAAATGATTATCCGACAATTATGGGGACAACATTATTGTTTGCCTTTGGGTTTGTAATCATTATATTAATTATTGACCTCCTATATGGATTAATCGATCCTAGAATTAGAATTGCAGGAGGTAATAAATAAAATGGAAAAGAAAAATCTTAATCAAATTGATAAGAATTTATTTAAGCCTCTTAATCAAGAAGAAAATGTTAGTGAAAAAATAACGGCACCAAGTAGAACCTTTGGGCAGGATGCAAGAAGAACGCTAATGAAAAACAAGCCTGCTATAGTTAGCATATTCATAATTTTGTTAATTATTATTATGAGTATAATTGGTCCAAGTATGAATGACTATGGTAACGATGATCAGGAACTTTCTCGAGCAAAGCTTCCGCCTAGGGTGCCATTATTAGAGAATGTTTCTTGGTTGGGTCTAAATGGTACATTATCAGGTCGATATGAAGGCACTGATGTGGAAGATGCAACTACAAAGGCAATGGCTCGTTATAAAAGTACAGATGAGTTTGTTGATATTAAAGTCCTTGAAGAAGGAGACGGTTCAAGAAATTCTGCTGCTGTTAAAGCAACCTTTCATATCTATGAAGCAAAGGAGATGGATGATACCTATTTCTGGTTTGGTACTGATACACTTGGTCGTGACCAATGGACAAGACTTTGGGAAGGTACAAGAGTATCCTTAATCATTGCATTTGTTGCTGCAATTCTTGATTTATTAATTGGGGTAACATACGGTGGTGTCTCTGGCTTCTATGGCGGAAGAGTTGATAACGTATTACAGCGTATTGCAGAAATATTAGTAGGGATTCCAAACCTAGTAATAATTCTTTTAATGATGCTTATTCTCCAGCCTGGTATTGTCTCCATTGTTATTGCATTAGCAATTACAGGATGGATAGGTATGTCCCGTATTGTTCGTGGAGAAGTATTAAAGCTAACAAATCAAGAATTTGTTCTTGCTGCTAGAACGTTAGGAACATCAAATGGTACGATAATTAGAAGACACTTAATTCCGAATATAACTGGTATTATTATTGTTAATACAATGTTCTCCATTCCAGGAGCTATCTTCTTCGAAGCATTCCTAAGCTTTATCGGACTTGGTATTGTCCCACCTAATGCTTCACTAGGTGCTTTAATTCAGCAAGGGTTTGCCAATTTACGATTGTACCCATATTTACTAGTTTTCCCAGCGGCTGTATTATCAGTATTAATGATTGCATTCAATATATTAGGTGATGGTTTGCGTGATGCATTCGATCCAAAAATGCATAAATAGGAGAGTAGGTGTTTATAAATGAGTAAATTATTAGAAGTCAAAGATTTAAGAGTATCATTTAACACCTACAACGGTGAAGTACAAGCTGTTCGCGGTGTTAGCTTTGAGTTAAATAAAGGGGAAACACTAGCAATTGTAGGAGAATCCGGTTCTGGTAAATCCGTTACTTCCAATGCTTTAATGAGACTTCTTCCTGAACCACAAAGTATTATAAAAAGTGGAGAAATTTTATTTGAAGGCGAAGATCTTATTAAAAAATCGAAGAAGGATATGCAAAAAATTCGCGGAAAAGATATCTCTATGGTATTCCAAGATCCAATGTCTTCTTTGAATCCTACAATGAAAATCGGGAATCAAATCATGGAAGGTCTAATCAAGCATCAAAACATGAATAAAGCTGACGCTAAGAAACGTGCGCTTGAGTTGCTTGAATTAGTAGGCATTCCACAGCCAGCAATTCGCATTAATCAATTTCCACATCAATTTTCAGGCGGAATGCGTCAACGTGTGGTTGTAGCAATTGCGCTTGCGTGTAATCCGAAGATTTTAATTGCTGACGAACCAACTACAGCACTTGATGTTACGATTCAGGCTCAAATCCTTGAATTGATGAAGGACATTCAAAAGAAAACGGAGAGTGCGATTATTTTTATTACCCATGACCTTGGTGTAGTAGCAAATGTTGCTGATCGCGTAGCTGTTATGTATGCTGGTAAAATTGTTGAAATTGGTACAGTAGATGATATTTTCTATAATCCAAAGCATCCTTATACTTGGGGATTAATTGGATCAATGCCTACACTTGATAGTAAGGATGAAGAACTATTTGCTATACCTGGAAGCCCACCAAATATGTTAAAGCCTCCAGTAGGAGACGCGTTTGCGCCTAGAAATCAATTTGCACTAGAAATTGACACAGTGATGGAACCACCAATGTTTAAAGTTTCTGATACACATTATGCAGCAACTTGGCTATTACATGAAGATGCACCAAAGATTGAGCCACCAGAAGCGGTTAAACAAAGAATGCTTGGTTTCTCCAAAACAGGTCGCAAGGACGGTGAAAAAAGTTGACTAACGAAAAATTATTAGAAGTAAAGAATTTGCAAAAGCACTTTTCAGCTGGTAGAGATAGAATCATTAAAGCGGTAGACGGTGTATCCTTTGACATTTTTAAGGGAGAAACATTTGGTCTTGTTGGTGAATCTGGTTGTGGAAAGTCTACAACAGGTAGAACCATTATCCGTCTTTATGATGCAACAGGTGGAGAAGTTAAATTTGAAGGCGAAGATGTGCATGGAAAAAAATCAAATGCAGAGCTTCGCAAGTTTAACCGAAAAATGCAAATGATTTTCCAGGATCCTCATTCCTCTCTTAATCCGCGTATGACGGTACTGGATATTATTGCAGAAGGTATTGATAATCATAAGCTTGCAAAAACACCAGAAGAACGTCGTCAGAGAGTAGAAGAATTACTTGAAGTAGTTGGATTGAACAAAGAGCATGCTACACGCTTTCCACATGAATTCAGTGGTGGTCAACGACAAAGAATTGGGATTGCTCGTGCGCTAGCTGTAGAGCCAGATTTCATCATCTGTGACGAGCCAATTTCTGCACTTGATGTTTCTATTCAAGCACAGGTTGTTAACCTATTGAAAAAGTTACAAAAGGAACGTGGATTAACTTATTTATTTATTGCCCATGATCTATCTATGGTTAAATATATAAGTGATCGTATTGGTGTTATGTATATGGGAAATATGGTTGAGTTAGCAGAAGCAGATGAGCTTTATGATAATCCACTTCATCCATATACAAAATCATTATTATCGGCAATTCCGCTTCCAGATCCACGTTATGAGCGTGAACGTACAAGAATCGCTTATGATCCATCCGTACATGACACTAGTGAGCCAGCAGAGTTAAGAGAAATTACTCCAGGTCACTTTGTGCGTTGTACTACGAAAGAGTTAGAGAAGTACAAAAGAGAATTGAGCCTAAAGAAAAAATAAGCATCAAATTTAATCTATTAAAGAAGACCTCCCAAATAATCCTTGCCAAGATGCAAGGATTTTTTCATTTCTCAGGAAATGAATCTGTATTCTTTTTCTTTCCCCTATCATTACATATGTAATCCTAAATGGAGGAAAAATCGTTTTCTAAAAAACGATAAAAACCGACATACCCTTATTTGACTAAACAGTATCTTGTCGTAGAAAGGAAGGCTGTGTTCTCTATAAATAGTAAAACTCCCATCAAAAAACACAAGAAAATCCAAAAAATATTAAAAAATTTACATGACTACGCTAAAATAAAGGAAAATAAGTAAAAGAAGAGTGGAAATATATATTATAGGAGTTCATAAATGGTCAATTCAATATTAAAATCCCAATATGATAAAGCGATTCAACAAACAAAAACGCTTATCATGAATGACGTAAATAAGTATTTAGAAAAACAAGAAACTAAACCATCCTTTGAACAATACATGGCTGATCGAAAGGTGTTTATCGAGCAAATATGGTTAAACACATGGATTAATACAGCTGCCAGCCATATTCGTTATTCTGAAAAAAAGGATTATCTTACTAGTAAAGGTTTTGATATCAGTGATCTTAATAAAAAGGATATAAATCGATTGTTTCGAAATGAAATTCGAGATGTTGATGTATTTTCATATGAGGGTTGGCTTAAAGCACATATAGGCGACCATAAAGAGAAATGGGAAAATAGATATAAAGAGATACGGAAAATCTACTTACAACATGTAGAGGAAAATAATGATTTGGAAAGGAAGCGTAAATATTCCGCTAAATTCTCTTATTATATAGAACAATTAATGGAGAAACATTATGAGGAACTTTTTCTTTATATACGCTATTTAACGGGATGTAATATTGCTGTTGAGATCGATAGAAATGGGATTATTTTGCCTTCCATGGAAATAACGTTTGAAGAATATCTATCGAATGAAATGGACATGTCTTATAACCAATTTTACTTTTTAGAAGACAGAACAGAAACATATGAAAATTTAATTTTTCAACATCTCATTGATTTTTTTCCTTCATGGGTAAAAGATAAACTACCAACGCGTATAAAGGAGGAATATCAAGAAGTATTTAATCAATCCTTATCCAACTCCTTTTTACTAGAAGCAAGTACGCCGTTACTTAAAGAAATTACAGGAGAGTTTCTAGAAGATTTATTTCCTGAATATATAATTGATTTAGAGAAGCTATTAGATATTCCTTTTGATATGGAGATTCATAAGGAGATAATGGAGAAGGATCGCAAAAGAAAAGAACTGAAAGAAGCGGAGGATCGCGAGGAACAAAGGCGGCGAAAAGAAGAAGAAGCAAGAATGATTGAGGATATTTTTGGTAAAGAATACTATCCTCCAACTAGTAGAAATATAAAATATGTATTGCATACCGGAGAAACGAATACTGGTAAAACGTATCAAGCAATTAATCGCATGATGGAGGCAGACAGTGGTTTATACTTGGCTCCATTAAGATTGCTGGCATTAGAGATTTATGAAAAACTAAATCAGCAAGGTGTACCTTGCTCTCTTAAAACAGGGGAAGAGGAAAAGCTTGTACTAGAGGCACAACATCAGTCTAGTACAGTAGAAATGTTTCATGAGAAAGAATATTATGACGTAGTGGTTATCGATGAATCCCAAATGATTGCAGATAAGGAACGGGGATTTTCATGGTATCGAGCAATAACGAAGGCAAATGCAAAAGAGATTCATATTATCGCAAGTCTACATGCAAAAAATATGCTTCTGCAGCTACTAGGCGATGCAAATGTGGAAGTCCACGAGTATCGTAGGGATACGCCGTTACAAATAGAAGGGGATTTATTTCAATTGAGCAAAACAAGGAAAGGAGATGCGCTTGTTTGCTTTTCAAGGAGAGGTGTATTAGAAACCGCTTCTGAGTTACAAAGAAATGGCTGGCAAGTAAGTGTAATTTATGGAAGTATGCCTCCAGAAGCTAGAAAAAAACAAATGCAGCGGTTTATTGAAGGAGAAACAAAGGTAATTGTTTCCACAGATGCCATTGGAATGGGGCTTAATTTGCCGATAAGAAGAATCGTATTCTTAGAAAATGACAAGTTTGACGGTATAAGAAGAAGGATGTTAAGCTCTCAGGAAGTGAAGCAGATTGCAGGTAGGGCAGGAAGAAAAGGAATATACGATATTGGCAGAGTTGCTTTTACAAGCGATCGTAAAAAGATGAAGTATTTATTAGAAAAAAAGGATAATGATCTTTATGGATTTACGATTGCACCGACTAATGCTGTATTAGAAAGATTTCAAAAGTACTCTAATAACCTTGGGCTTTTCTTCTATTTATGGGGACACTTTAAAAGTCCAGAGGGAACAAAAAAGGCATCCTTAGCAGAGGAAGTACTATTATATGAAATGATAATGGATACAATGGTGGAAGCTAGAATGTCCTTACATGACTTATTCAGCTTCTTGAAGCTTCCGTTTGCAACAAGTGAAGCAGCCTTACGTGCTCAATGGAAAATCAATATGGAGGCAATTGTTGAAAATAAGGATTTACCAGAACCTAAACTAAAAACAGACAGCTTGGAGGAGTTAGAGTTATCGTATAAGGCTATCGGCCTTCATTTATTATTTTTATATAAATTGGAAAGAAGAACAGAAGCATATTATTGGGAAAAGTTAAGAGGAGAATTGAGTGATCAAATAAATGATCATTTGAAAGCTGGAATTAAAGGGAAAAAGCGTGTTAAAACATGTAGAAAGTGTGGAAAAGAGCTGTCATCTAGATTTAAATTTTCTATCTGTAATGATTGTTTTCATAGAACATAATTTGGAGTAGTATTCTATTGCATATTGCTGACAGAGAAAGGGAAAAAGAAGAGGCTGGGATAAAACTAAATAAATAATTTTTAATAAGAACAATCTCTAATTTAGCTCTTAAATAAAGCTACTTTCTCATGTTGGTTATCTATGTTTTTAAATATATCAAGTGTAAAAACTAAGTCGTTCCATTGCGCTACGGGGTCTCAGCCTTTCCTCTATTTCCCGCAGGAGTCGAGCGTCCTCAGCTCCATTTCAATTCGTTTTTAAACCTTTTTCCCAAATGATAAACACGAACTTTTATGTATATTATAACTATAAAAAAGTTCGTGTTTATTATTAGTTGAAATGCTTATGTCCCAGCCTCTTTCCTACGATTAATCAAGTATTTATTTATTTGTTGATTAGAAGTTTTAATAAAATAGATAAGTTGAGTCAAAAGCAAAAGTCATTTACACTATAAATAATGGAAGAAAATAGAGCAAATTTCCTTTTGATTTTTATCATAAATACTATACTATTAAAATAGAAACTAATTTAAGGAAGGTAATTAAAATGGAATCGAAATTCAAGTTCGGAATTCGCTCCAAAATTATCCTTGGCTACATTGTTATTATACTTTGTTTACTTGTGTCGGTAATTTTGCTCAATAATCAAATTCGATCCTTGCAAGAGGAACGTAACTCGATTATTAATTATGATTCTCGCATACAGGAATTAACTGCTTCCATTGAAAAAAGTGTTTTAGATATGGAAACAGGTCAGCGTGGATTTATAATAACAGGTAACCAAAGCTACTTAATTCCGTATAACGATGGGAAGGAAAACTGGGAAGCGCAATTTGATGAACTTTATCAGTTAATGAAAGATAAACCTGCACAGCAGGAAAATTTATTAGAAATAAAAGATAATATTGAAAATTGGATTAACACAGCAGGCGAGCCAACCATCCAATACAAAGAACAGAATAATCTAGATGCTCTAAATGCTTTTTTTGAGTCAGATTCTGGTCGAGAGTATATAAATGATATTACAGAGAAGTTTAATTCACTCAGAGATACAGAAAAGACTGCATCTGCTAAGCAAGCAGCAAAATTAGATGCCCAAAATAATACTGTAACCATTGGTCTATTTGGTGCATTAGTTTTGATTTCCCTTGTTGCGATTATTATTGCTAGTCAAATTTCTAAATCCATTGTTAGAACGATTAAAGAAGTGACAGGCACTATTGGTACGATTGCAGCATCTAAAGGCATCATTAATACACGCATACATGTGCGAACGAATGATGAAATAAAAGAGCTTGCTGTAGCGACTAATCTGCTTCTTGATAATGTAGAGCAGAGAGAATGGCTACAGTCTAATGTCGCCGATATTGTGATGAAATTTCAAGGGCTTGCTTCTATTGAAGCTTTGTCCAATACATTTATTACAGAATTGGCTAAAAAAACAAATGCTAGTTTTGGAGCATTTTATGTAAAGGATGCACAACAAAAGAAAGAAATGTATGTAAAGGCCGCAACGTTCGCAGAATCAGGCGATGCGATTGGCAGAGACACTTTTCAATTAGGAGAAGGGCTAATTGGTCAAAGTGCAAAAGAACAGCGCATGATTCACTATAAGGAAATACCTAATGATTACCGTTTAATCGCAACCGGTTTAGGGGATGTTTCACCAAGAAGCATTATAATTGTACCCGTTATGTTTGAGGGAGACGTTATTGCTGTCTTGGAGCTTGCGACGATGAGTGAATTTACAAAGCTACAGCAAGATTTGATTGTTGGTATAGTAGAATCATTTGGAGTAACGATTAATAGTATTATGGGTAGAATGGAAATTGTTCGCTTATTAAACGAATCTAGAGCCATGACCGAAGAGCTACAGGTACAATCTGAAGAACTACAAACACAGTCAGAGGAATTACAATCACAGTCTGAAGAGTTGCAAATGCAAAAAGAAGAACTGATGGCTACAAATGAGCAACTAGAAGATCGAACAAGAGAAGCGGAAGCGAAGACAAAAGATTTAGAAAAAGCAAAAGAGGAATTGGAAGAGAAAACCGAATTGGTCATTCAAAATTCTAATTATAAATCAGAGTTTTTAGCAAATATGTCCCATGAATTAAGAACGCCATTAAATAGTATTCTAATTCTTTCGGAAATGCTTGCAGAAAATGACGCTAATCATCTGTCGGCAGAGGAGATGGAGTTTGCGAATGTCATTCATTCTTCTGGTAAAGATCTCCTTTCGCTTATAAATGATATTCTTGATCTTTCAAAAGTTGAGGCAGGAAAGCTCGATGTTCATTTTAGTGAGGTAAGTATTAATGATATTACTTCACAATTGGAGAGAAGTTTTGCCCCTATTGCAAAGCAGAAGGATGTAGAATTTATTATACATAAGCAGGAAACGCTGAAAGATATTATGTATACAGATGAAAAGAGATTCCAACAAATTATAAAAAATCTATTATCCAATGCCTTTAAGTTTACGGAAAGTGGATCCGTTTCTTTAAATATTAAGAAAAAGCATCAGATAAGTCGAAGCATGAAAGAATTAAGCAGAGAATGGCTGGAAATTTCGGTTTCGGATACCGGTATTGGCATTCCGAGAGATAAACATAAATTAATCTTTGAAACATTCCAGCAGGCAGATGGTGCCACTGTACGTAAATATGGTGGTACTGGTCTAGGACTATCTATTTGTAGAGAATTTGCTAGATTACTAGGTGGATGGATTTCCTTGAAGAGCTCAGAAGGAAAAGGAAGTACATTTACCTTAACGATTCCAAGTCTTCCTAATGGAATAGTTGATGCAAAGCTCAATATTAGTGATATAAATGTTGCAGCTACAATGGAAGTGAAAAAGCAAGAGGCTCGATTTGAAATAGATAAAGAAGAACAGAGACATGAGGAAGAAAGAAAGGCGGAAATCATGTTGTCTAGTGACAAGCATGATGATGTATTTAAAGGGAAAAAAGTATTGATTGTTGATGATGATAACCGCAATATATTTGCTCTTAAAACAACCCTTGAAAAAATAGGGATGGACGTCCTTGTTGCACACAATGGAAAAGAATCGTTAGGAATTATTGAAGAAACACCTGACTTAGATGTGATTCTAATGGATATTATGATGCCAAATATGAATGGTTATGAAACAATGACTATTATTCGTCAAACAATGAACTTGACCGAAATACCTATTATTGCATTGACTGCTAAAGCAATGAAAAACGATCGCGAGAAATGTCTCGAAGCAGGCGCATCAGATTATATTAGTAAACCACTAGATTTAGATCAATTATATTCTGTTCTAAGAGTATGGCTAGTTAAGTAAGGAGGAGGCGGTTATGAATAATCCATTCCTGAATAACGAACACGAGGTAGATAATCCAGATCATGCAGATATAGAAGTGGATCTGCTGCTTGAAGGGATATTTCGATTATCAGGTTTTGATTTTCGTCAATATAACCGGTCTTCTATTACACGCAGGATCTACTATAGAATGAAAATGGATAATATTCCTACGATTACACGACTACTTGAACGAGTGATTCATGAAGAGGTTTTCCTGGAACAGCTTTTAAATGATTTTTCTATCAATGTAACGGAAATGTTTAGGAATCCAAGCTTTTTCCGTGCATTTAGAGAGCAAGTAATCCCACATTTACGAAAGTATGATGAAATCCGGATATGGCATGCGGGATGTGCTACAGGGGAAGAAGTTTTTTCGATGGCTATTTTATTGGAAGAAGAGGGGCTAAAGGAAAAGGCAGTTATATATGCAACAGATATGAATGAAAATGTACTGCAAAAGGCAAGCAAAGGGGTATTTCCTCTACATAAAATGCAAGCATATACTAAGAATTATATGCTTGCAGGAGGAACAAATGCGTTCTCGGAATATTATAAAACAGACCATCAATATGCTTATTTTCATTCTGATCTATTGAAAAATATTATATTTGCCCAACATAATTTAGTAACAGACCAATCTTTTAATGAATTTCATGTCATTATTTGTAGAAATGTACTCATTTATTTTAATCCCATGCTCCAAAACCAGGTGCATCATCTATTTTATGAAAGTTTAAGTAAAGATGGCTTTATTGGTTTAGGAGATAAAGAGACATTAAGCTTTGTTGATGTAATGCCAAAATATAGAGAGCTTGCTGGTGGAGAAAGACTTTATCAGAAAATCTACTAAGAACTATAGGAGCTCTTCTAAAACAATAAAAAGGATTTCTCTTTAGGAGAAATCCTTTTTATTTACTATGTACTCATTAAAGAAATAAGTAAAGTGTTAATTATTTGCCTTTTGCTTGGATCATTAATACACACATGTCATCTGGCTGATTAGACTGTTGCTCTTTTGTTAGAAGGTGATCCATTACGGAGCTGGTATGTTCCCATCTTTTGGAGGAAATTGCTTGGATTTTCTTTTCGGCTTCAAATTCACAAGGTCCCATTGCTTCTAAGACACCATCCGTATAAAGGATGATTTGTACATCTTTTTCAAAGGTAACTTCTTTAGTATTAATTTCCATTTCATCGAAAAATCCTACTGCGCAAGTACCTTGTTCTAATGCAACTACTTCCTTTTCATCCATAAGCATATATCCATAAGGATGACCAGCATTGACATATTCCACTGTTTTCTTCTCTGTATCTATTACTAAATAGATTGCCGTAAAGTAGAATGGAAGACCTTCTTTTTCATTTTTTAATAAGGTCATATAGCGATTTAATTCTTTGATAACAAGATCTGGCTTCACTAATTGTTTAACTGATTCTCTCAGGACAGAAGAGATAAACATGCACACTAAAGAAGCGGATATTCCATGTCCCATCATATCTAATAAAATAATTGCATATTTGTGATCATTAATTTTATGCCAATAATACATATCACCTGCAAGATTAAAGGAAGGCAAATAAGAAACTTCAATATGCATATGTTCATCTTCTAAAGGGGCACTTAAAAGACTTCTTTGTACATGTGTTGCTAAGTCTAATTCATACTGAATTTTTTTTTCGTGTTGAGTATGCCAATCAAGCTCTGCCTTTAACCGTAGAGCAACGCGTATTCTTGCGAGGAGTTCGATTTTGTTTAGAGGTTTTGTAATATAATCTACACCACCAATATCCAAGGCTTCCGCGAGCTTATTCTTGTCTTCTAATGCTGTTACAAAGATAATCTGAATATCCTTGAGGTGTTCCATCTTTTTAATGCGTTTACAAGCTTCAATGCCATCGATTTCTGGCATCATAATATCGAGCAATATTAAATCCACACTATTCCCTGTCGAAAGCGGAGCATCAAGTTGTAAATAATGAAATAATTCCTGGGCTGAAGAGAGAGAAACACAATCATCGTACCCAGCGTTTTTTAGTATTTTTTCCATTACAAATAGATTGACAGTATTGTCATCTACTAAAAGAATAGTCATAATTCTTATAACTCCTTGTCTATTATGATGTTAAGAAATAAATTATGTATACCTTATTTTATTTAAAACCATCAAGTGTATATAACTATAATTATACAGATATTTATTGGATAATAATAATTATAAGTATTATAGAATGGAAAAGAAAAAAACATCGCAACATAAGAGTTCTCTTAGATTGGATGTTTTTTCTTTTATAAGCTGTTTTTTTTAAAACCAATGGGAATATGCTTAGCCTATGGAATGAATGTGTATGATTGGAATCAGCATTTCGAAAAATCCTTATTCGTTATGCAGTGAAATTTCCATCATAGCTAAGCATAATGGCTGATTTCACGCCATCAAGTTTTGAAATAGTATTAATAAAGGTAGAGTTATTCTCTTTCACACGAATTTCGTATGTTACTTCAAAATCGTTTCCAGGCATAATTGATTTTGATTTAATGGAGAATTTTTTAGCATGAGTTGAAATAGTTTTTGTTAATGAATCTTCTAACGCTTCATTTGTATATTTAACAACTAATAAATAAGGATTTTCAATTTTGATTCGGTTAGTAAACAGAATAAGAACTAAACCAATTAGGATAGCACCTAATATAACTAGGATAATAAAGCCTGCTCCACAAAGTATTCCTGTAACAATTGCCCAGAATAAATAAACTAAGTCCATAGGATCTTTAATAGGAGTTCTAAAGCGTACAATCGATAAGGCACCAACCATACCAAGTGATAATAGAACATTGGATGATATCCCGATAATGATTAAGGCAGTTGCCATTGATATAATAATTAGAGAAATATTAAAGGTGTGGGAATAGATGACACCTGAGAAAGTTTTTTTATAAACATAATAGATAAATAAACCGACGCCAAAGGCTACTAACAGCCCTATTAAAGAATCAATTACGGAAAAGTTACTCGTTTTTTCTAAAATACTTGATTTGAAAATATCTTCGAAGCTAATATTACTCATTTTTTTGTTCCTCCTTGAATTTATATAAATTTATCCATACATTCTGCTGATTTGATATTTAGAATAAGTTCCTTTTCTTCTATCACTTAATTGAAGAAGATTTTTGATTATTTCAGGCAAAAATTCATCGTATTTAATCTCTAAAATGGTGATATCTGGGTTGGTTTCAACCATAGGTAAATCCTTGTTCAGTACATCATTATTTCGGAAACTTGTTTTAATGGAGCTATCAAAGGTGATTCGGACATTCCCATAACGATAGATAAATACTTCCCGTTCGTAATCAACCACTGTATGTGGCTTTAATTGATATAAACTCATCTGAATGAATAGTTCTTTGACCAATTCGCGATGGTCATTTTCCATCCACTTAATATCTCCAATGCGGATTTTTTCATATTCTTCTGCTGTAATTCTACATTTATCTTTATAGGTCAAATTATTACGTTTGCTTTTTTTTTCTAAATTTAAGAGGTTTGTATTATAGTCATACAATCTTACTCGAAATTTATCTCGGTTAAGAAGTCCTTCTTTTTTTTGAATAAGTGCCTTGTTTTCAATATTATCGAAGTAAACACTTCTAATTAGATACTTCCCATTATTAGTAGCATGGGGGTCAACTTCCATCACATGCTTTAATTTATTTCTTAATAAGTAACAATCTATTTGATTTAATTCATGTTTTAGTTCGGTTCGGCCATTTAAGCCGTTTAGTTTTTGTGCTTCCATTTTGATTCTCCTTTCTGTTAACTGCTTGGACACATTATCATTTATAAACCTTAATCTATCCTTAAGATTTTTAAGAAGGTATTAATTTTTTGTAAAAATACTGTAAAAGTAGATGCAGGAGAAGAAAGATGAGACTTTTTTTTCTCTATAGATGGAAAGAAAAATAAAAAACGAGATTCTAAAGGAATTGTTAAGGTTGTGCACTCATAATGAAGGCATGGTGAAAGAAAGGAGACATAGTAATGAAAAAAAGTAAAATGAAAAAGTTAGTCTTGCCTATTGCATGTACCTTGCTTTTATTTGCATGTAGTGAGGACAGCGATAACTCCCAAAATAGTAACGATAGCTCACTTAGTGAAATGGATGTGAGTGCATATATTAGTGAAAATATAAGTTTTGAGGAGGAGGATTATCTAACGAATTGGGAAGAAGAAAATCCTACTTATATTACTTTAGATGGGGACAAAATTTCTTACGATGAATCGGCTGCAATAATGACATCTGGATCAACTGTTACCATAAGGTCTGGCGGAGTATATGTTTTAAGTGGTGATTTAGCTGACGGGCAGATAGTAGTTGACGCACCGGATACAGGAGAGGTTCAATTAGTTTTAAATGGAGTAGACATTCATAATAGTGAGTCTTCAGCTATTTTTGTAAAAGAAGCAGAGGATACGATTATTACGCTTGCAGAGGAAACTGAAAATGTTGTGTCTGATGCAGAAACTTATACCGAAGATGATGGATCTGGCGAGCCCAATGCAGCAATCTTTAGCAAGGATGACTTAACAATAAATGGGACAGGTACTTTGGAAGTAGTAGGAAATTATGATAATGGAATTGGAAGTAAAGATGATTTGCGAATTATGGAAGGAACGATAAAAATAACAGCAGTAGATGATGCCATATTGGGCAGAGATTTAGTTGCAATAAAGAGTGGAACGTTTGAAATTAATGCAGGTGGAGACGGTATTAAATCAACGAATACAAATGATACAAAAGGTATTATTGCCATTGAAGATGGAATATTTAATATAAAGGCTGGAACAGATGGTATACAAGCTGAGTCTTCTCTCTATGTGGCAGATGGCAATTTCACCATTACAGCAGGTGGAGGAAGTCCAGAGACTATTGAAGTAAGAGAGGAAATGATGGGAGGACAACCTTGGGGAGATAGCGCAGCAGAAGAGACAGAAGAGGAGGATACCCCAAGTACGAAAGGTTTAAAAGCAAATAAGGAAATCGCTATTGGTGGAGGAACATTCGTAATAGATACTTTAGATGATGCTGTGCATAGTGACACGAATATTACGATTATGGATGGTGAGTTTACTATTCTTACTGGTGATGATGGGATTCATACAGAGAATGAGCTCCTAATTGCTGGTGGAACAATTCAAGTTAATAAAAGTTATGAGGGAATAGAAGGAAAAACAGTCACTATTAATGATGGAGATATATCTGTTGTAACAGCAGATGACGGAATTAATGTAAGTGATGGAAGTAGTGAAAGTGCTACTCCTGGTGGAGAAATGGGAATGGAATCTGCAGGAAATGCACTATTAACTATCAATGGAGGAAGCATTTACGTAAATGCAGATGGAGATGGATTGGATGCAAATGGATCAATAGTAGTCACAGGCGGTACGACTATTGTTAATGGTCCAACAAATGATGGAAATGGAGCCCTAGACTATGATGGAAGCCTAGAGATAAGTGAAGGAACACTAGTAGCGCTAGGAAGCTCGGGGATGGCACAAACAACATCTGATACATCTAAGCAAAACTCAATTATGATGACCTATTCGGAAACGCAAAAAGCTGGCACTATTGTTCATTTAGAGGATAGTGATGGGAATGCTATTGTAACAGTACAACCAAGCAAGGATTACCAAACGGTTGTGATTAGCTCACCGAAGATTACAGAGGATAGTACTTATGTATTGTATTCTGGTGGTAGTAGCACAGAAGTGAACAGTAATGGTTTAGCTACAGGGACCTATGAAAAAGGAACAGAACTTGTAGAATTTACTATTTCTGACATAGTAACCTACGTCGATGAATCTGGCATTACAGAGGCACCTAGTAATAATATGGGTAGACCAGGTGGCGGCAGAGGAGGAGGACAAGGTGGAAATCCACCAAGTGGTGATTTTGAAGGAAATCGAGGAGAAGCTCCTCCTTCTGGTAATGAGAATGAGAGACAGGAGAATAATTCTTCCACTAATAGTTCCCAGTAAGTAATTTTTACTGAAAATGATAGCCGGATTAAAAAAAGCTGCTTAGACATAAGGTTCCAAGCCAAAGATAAAGCCAAACAATCAAACGAAAGTTTCGTTGATTGTTTGGCTTTTTTGTTTTAAAAAGGCTTATTTAGTTGAATTTTTGTTGACTTCACAGTCTTTTTGCTACCCAATTTGCTCCCTTTCATTACTCCATATAGGATAAATATCGCTTCGCTTTTTTTGGATATAACCCTGCTGCCAGTAGCAATGACCAGGTTGTATTCCCCTCTATGCGCCCAATGGAACCATGAAGAATGATACCAAGAAACCGCTTGGTAATAGGAAGATTATTTATCTGAAATTGTTTATTTGTATGAATATTGGATAGAAAAACAGTGTTTCCCTCCATATTTATTATTTGAAAGAAGCTGTCCTCTATGTCCTTACATTTCTCAAAGATCTGGCTAACCCTTGTTAAGTCTTTTTCGTAATCCCAATTGGATTCAAAAAACTGAGGATACATCTGGAGATATAAACTATTCAACAATTCCTCGCATAACAGTAACTCATTGATGGATTCTTCATAAGGAGCTAACAGCTTTGTCCAGGTTGTATTTTCTTTGTGATCTAGCCATATGGAAAACTTTCTAAATTCGGAGATAAAGTGTTGGATGCTGTTGCTTTCTTTGGAGATTTTTATAGTGTTAGGTAGATGAATATAAAGAAGTAAATCAATAAAGGATTTTTTACATTTATTCCAAGAGGTCGGCATGTTGTCTTCTAGGTAGTCAGTTAGATAACTCGAGAACGTTCGTAAAAACTCATTTCGAAAAAAATCAGTAGGCTTTTCTTTCTTATAAGCAATTAAATCGTCGCCATAATATTCAAATAGGCCGCAGTAGCGCATATTAAATTGAGAACAGATTTCAATTTTCTTTAGTATTTCGCTTCTGCTTTGTGTGTTGGTAAGGGGAATGAGTTTAAATGTTGTTTCTGGGGATTTTGTTCTCTGGCGGTGGTTTGTGTGGAAGGAAAAGTTCTTCATGTAATACAATCAACCTTTCGTGTTTTTATTTGAAATTTCTGATAATAAGAAGGAGGGAGTTCTAAGAGGTTGTCTCTATTATACCTATATAATAGGAGTATGTCACTATTTTTCTAGTTATCTCCTTTCGTACAAATGAAGGATGCTCTACAAAATTGGTAGGGCATCCTTCGTGTAACTTTTAAATTAATATACTTTATCGCCATTAAAGATAGAATTTTTAACAATTACATAATCTACATTACGAATAGAATCTAATTTTTTACCGCCTGCATAGGAGATAGAAGACTGAAGATCTTGTTCCATTTCTGTTAATGTATCTTGTAAAGAGCCTTTATGCTCTACATACATTTTTTTACCTTCGACGTTTTTCTTTTCTCCTTTTTGAAACTCGGAAGCAGAACCGAAATACTCTTTATAGAGCTTTCCGTCTTTTTCAAATGTTTCTCCTGGAGACTCTTCGTGGCCAGCAAATAACGAACCGACCATTACCATTGTTGCTCCAAAACGAACCGATTTTGCGATATCACCATGTGTACGAATACCACCATCTGCAATAATTGGCTTGCTCGCAGCTTTTGCACACCAGCGCAATGCAGCTAACTGCCAACCACCAGTTCCAAAACCTGTTTTAATTTTTGTGATACATACTTTACCAGGTCCAATTCCTACTTTTGTAGCATCTGCACCTGCATGCTCAAGTTCTCTTACTGCTTCAGGAGTTCCAACGTTACCAGCAATAACAAAGCTATTCGGTAAATGCTTTTTGATATGTTTAATCATTGCGATAACAGCATTTGAGTGACCATGTGCAATATCAATCGTAATAAATTCGGGAACCAAATTTTCTTCTGCTAATTGTAATATAAAGTCATATTCTTCTGCTTTCACACCAACACTGATAGAGGCAATTAACTCACGAGATTGCATATCACGGATAAAAGTCTCGCGTGTTTCTGGCTGGAAACGATGCATAATATAGAAATAGCCATTTTCTGCTAAATATACAGCGATTTTTTCGTCAATAATAGTTTGCATATTTGCAGGCACTACTGGAAGCTTAAATGTATGGCCACCTAATGTTACAGTTGTATCGCATTCTGAACGGCTATCAACAATACACTTAGCCGGAATTAATTGTATATCTTCGTAATCAAACACGTTATCCATTAAAATACACTCCTAAATACGAATATTAAGGTCGCTGTTATCTAAAAATGTTCGACCATTAGGTACTTTACATTATTTTTGCCAGGATGTCAAAGATTTTTCATTTAATGAGATGTTTTTAATGAAGCGCTATCATTTTGGAGAGGGTAAAAAATATTTTGTAAATAAGGAAGATTCCTGTACTCAAGGAACTCCCTTATTTTGAAAGGAGAATGTTAGATTAACTTCTCAACAAGTCATAGCAAAGATAATTTGAAAGGATATAGAAAGTGGCTTAGTAGGAGAATTTCGCTTCAATCTTCGCTTCTATAAGTAACTGTCCTGGTTCTAGATTAGTAGCAATTCCTCCTACCTGACCAAACGACATTTTTGCAAGTGGGATAGGATTGCTAGAATCAGATAGAATTTCATGTATTTTTACCGGAATCGGATCTATCGTTACACGGAGGGTTTCAGCAATGGCCATTGCTTTTGAAAGAGAATCTTTAACCGCTTTTTGAAGTGCTTGCTCATAATATTCCGAACGATTACTTACATCAAATTGAATACTGGTAACTTGGTTTGCGCCATTTTGAACGGCTGTGTCAATAACATTTCCTGCAAGTTGAATCGTTTCTACAAGGATAGATAGCAGGTGGGTTACTTTATAGCTTTTGAAGACTTGTTTATTCTCCACATAGTCATATTGAGGGAGAATAGTATAGTCAACGGTTTGAATATTGGAGGAAGGAATACCTAAACCTAAAATGGACGAAATAACTTGTTGATGTTTGGTAGCATTTTCTTTCTGGGCAGTTGTTACATTTTTGGACTCCGTATTAATGCCAAGAATAATTTTGCAAATAGTCGGTTCAATGGACAACATGCTATTTCCAAACACTGTTAAGCTTCTTTTTAACGGAACATTTGTGTGAAAAAGGGGAGAGGAAGGGTACATTATTATTCACCTCTGTATTGTTTATTTATAAAACACCTTATTTTGTAATAATTCCATGGCAGTTGCTATTTCCTGCAATTGTTCACCTGAAAGAGTGTCTATTCTTTTTTTTAATATTTGTTCTACTTCATGAAATACGAGATTCATTACCTCTTTTCCTTCATCTGATAGCACTATATACTGCTTTCTGCGGTCTTTTTCATCTGTGAATTTATTAATTAAGTTTTTTTCCATTAAGTTTTTCAATTCTCGGCTAGTATTAGGCAATGACATTTGATGACATGAACTAATATCACTTGGAATCGCTGGCTCATTGATCGAAATATATTCAAGGATATTATACTGAATCGGAGTTAAATTAGTTGGTCTTAGATCATTCGTTAAAGCGTGCTTTAGTTGATGAACAGATGCTGTAAATGTAATGAATTTCTGAAATAATTTTCTTTCATCCAAAAGAATCACCTCATAGGTAAGATAGCATAAAAAGTTATCAATAAACAATTATCAATTGATAACAAAAAGATGAAATGGTAATATAGTTATCAAATGATAACTAAAAAGAGGGGGATTCTTATGAATTTATTGATTGTTTTTTCACATCCCAATCAGAAAAGTTTAAATGGAGCGTTTTTAAAAAGTGTTTTGAATGGCAGTATGGAAAACAGTTCTATAAAGAATATACAGCTTTTAGATTTATATGAAGAAAATTTTAATCCCATTTTATTTTTTGATGAAAAAGTAAAAAGGCGTCATATGTATAAGAACCCAGCTTTTTCAAAGCATAGAGATCAGTTATTATGGGCGGATAAAATCGTTTTTCTTTATCCTATTTGGTGGGGAAGACCACCAGCCATGTTACTAGGGTACTTTGATCAAGTATTATCTGCTCATTTTGCTTATAAAGAAACTGGAAAATATACCACAAAGGGGCTCTTAAAAGGAAAGTCAGTCATCTGTATTTCTACTATGAAGGGACCTGGAATGTACCCCTTTTTCTTTTTGCATAATAGTCATAAGGTTTTAATGAAAAAGGCAGTATTTCGCTTTGTAGGAATTAAAAAAGTGAAATTTTTTGAATTTGGAAGCATGGAAGGAACAGGGCAAGCGAAAAAAATAGAAAAGATTTATCGCTATTTTAGAGGAATGTGTGCTTGAAAGATTCTTTCCTAATCAAAGGAACCCCCTAGCCAAAGAGGGAGATTCCTTTGATATTGTTTTAGGCAAATTATGAATTCTTTCTTTTTAAAGATAGTGATTCAGGACGCTCACATGTACTTTCCATTATATAATGTTTATCGCTATCGGAGGAATCCTGGAAACCATACATCGCTTCTAAAACATGATAGGCTAATTCGCTATTTGCTCGATAGTTTCCACCTTCGAGAATTGCCTTGGCCATATCAGCAACGCCAAGCCCTCTATTGTTTTCGTTATACCCGTATGCAAGAGGCACTTCTTTAAATTCCTGTTCATCACGTTTTCTTAATTTTACAGGACCATCAAACGTATTAGGGTCAGGAACAAGTAGCGTTCCTTCGCTGCCGTAAATTTCAATAGGAGGCAATGTGCTACCGCCAAAGGCATCAAAGCTTGTTGTAATACTTCCAATTACACCTGAAGCAAAATCTATTACTCCTGAGATATGCGTAGGGATGGATACTTTCATTTTAGTACCAGCCTTTGGTACGCTGAGTATCGTTCTTTCTTGATAACTAATCCGCGCCGAACCAGAAATTCGTTTAATCGGTCCCAATAGAGCCACTAAGGCTGTTAAGTAATAGGGCCCCATATCGAACATTGGTCCGCCTCCAATATCATAATAAAAGGCAGGGTCTGGATGCCAATGTTCATGGCCACGACCGATCATGAAGGCAGATGCACCAATTGGTATTCCTATTTCCCCTTGTTCAATCAGATGGATAGCAGTTTGAATTCCAGCTCCCAAGAAAGTGTCAGGTGCACTGCCAACGAGAAGATTATGCTTCTTCGCTGTTTCTAAAATTCGCTTACCTTCCTCTCGTGTAACAGCAAGTGGTTTTTCCGTATAAACATGCTTACCTGCTTCAAGTGCTTGGATGGTGACAGAGGCATGTGCTTTTGGAATGGTTAAGTTGATGACTAGTTCAATCTCAGGATCAGAAAGCAGTTCTTCAACGGAATAAGCATTTGGAATACCGAACTTTTCAGCTTGAAGTTGAGCACGTTGGACATCTAAATCTGCACAGGCGACAAGCTCAAGGTGGGGAAACTTCGGACAGTTTTCCATATAAATAGAACTAATATTCCCGCAACCGATAATGCCAATTTTAAGTTTTCTCATAAGAAACCCTCCGGTAGATTATGTTTAGCTTTCGATAATTTTTATTTTGATGATCTCCCTTTATTGACTGTCTCCCATACCTGTATAGTTCCGTACATTTTCATAAATGGAAGCTTCATTCGATTTTTCAGTTCGTCTTTTCCCTTCAGATGCCCACAAGAATCCACGGCGCATAATGAGCGAAACTTCCGGCAGAGCAATGATATTTGCTTGATGGCCTAATGAATTATAAAATACATTTCCAAGCCCCCAACGTTTAGTCCATACTACAGGCATGTCTACCGCTTTATTCGCGGCGTGAGGACCATGAACAATCGGGAAGCGTGTAGTAGCTAATACTTCAACAGCTGGATCGTAATGAAGGTAGTATTGTTCACTAGCAACTTTAAAATCAGACATGTCTTCTAAAAGGGGGCTAGAAGAATGTTTGATGTTGACCGTATATTCCACCCCATCATTTCCAGGGTGGGCAACCCAATTGCCACCTGTCATAAATTGCCAGTCGACATTATTACGAAAAGAGTCACACATACCACCATGGCACCCAGCTAACCCAACACCTGCTGCAACTGCCTCCGAAATATTTAAAACATATTGTTGTTCAATTTGACCCATTGTCCAGTGGGGGACGATTAAATCCAAGGTTTTTAATTTTTCTTTATCTGCATAGGAGTCTAGTGAATTAGATACCTCTACTTGAAAGTTCTCTTCTTCAAGAATTCCTTTAAAAATTTCTGCTACCTGCTCAGGCTGATGACCATCCCAGCCTCCCCAAACAATCAATGCATTCTTTTTCATGGTACATGCAACTCCTTCATGATATTTTGATTAAACGTCAGATATTCGGACCCATTGTCGGTTTTCAATCGATAAGTCAACCGCTTCTAAAACTTCTTGGCACTTTACGCCATCTCGGAAGTTGGGAACAGGCTGTCGATCTTCACGGAAAGACTCCATAAGCTCCACTATCTCGTGAATAAATGTATGTTCATAGCCTATCGTATGTCCTGGAGGCCACCAGTTTTCTGCAAAAGCATGAGAAGGGTCTGTTGCTAATACGCGCCGAAATCCTTGTACATCCTCCTTATCATCTGTGAAATAAACCTGTAGCTCATTCATACGTTCAAAGTCGAAGATGACACTTCCTTTACTGCCATTGATTTCAAAGGAATTTGTACAGCGATGGCCTGCAGCAAAACGTGTGGACTCAAAGCTCCCTAAAGCACCGTTAGCAAAACGAGCCATAAATAGGGTAGCATCATCAACGGTCACTTCCCCTTTTTTATCACTATCACTCCCTTTTGCTGATAAGCCCGTCATCTGTGAAGGAATGGGTCGTTCCTTAATAAATGTTTCATTCATCCCAATAACTTCTGTTATATCGCCGATTAGATAGTGCGACAGATCGATAAGATGAGCCCCAAGGTCTCCGTGAGAACCTGAACCAGCAATTTCTTTTTGGAGTCTCCAAGCTAAAGGAAAGTTTGGGTCCACAAGCCAATCTTGTAAATACCAGGCACGGTAATGATAGATATCGCCCAACCGTCCCTCGTCAATTAGCTTTTTAGCCAGCATAACGGCCGGTGCAAAGCGATAGTTAAATCCAACCATATGTTTGATTCCAGCCGATTCAACTAAATCAAGCATTTCTCTTGAGTCTTTTAATGTAAGCGCTAACGGTTTTTCGCAAAATACATGTTTGCCAGCAGTTGCTGCGGCAATGGTTATTTCTTTATGGACATTACTAGGTGCGTTAATATCAATTAAATCAATGTCATCTCTTTCTAAGAGGCTCTTCCAGTCTGTCGTATATTCCTCCCAGCCGAATTGTTTGGCTGCAAGTGCTACACCTTTTTGATCACGCCCGCAAATAACCTTCATCACAGGATGAACGGTATTTGGGAAAAAGAGAGGGAGATCTCGGTAAGCATGACTGTGTGCTTTTCCCATAAATTTATAGCCAACCATTCCAATTCTAAGTTTTTCCATAGCGTATCTCCTTTTGTTGTCCATTTAGATTACTTTATTATCGATAAATCTATCACTTATAGGTTTGACACAACAAGTAAAAACTTATATAATCCTAGACAAAATTTATTCTTTACTGAGGATGTTTTGCGGATGATAATATATGAAGCACACCATTTTAACTTAATAGCAAACTATCATACATTAAATTTAAACTTTCCAAGCCATCTCCATCGTTGCTTCGAATTATTATTCCTCATGGAGGGGGAAATGGAAGTTATTATTAGTCAAAAAAGTTACCATTTGAGTACTGGACAATTTTTACTAATATTGCCTTATGAAATTCACTCGTTTATTACAAAATCTCAGTCACATGCAAAAATTTGTATTTTTTCCCCTGACTATGTCCCGACATTTCACAAAATGATAGAAAATGGTTCACTTGAAAATCCAATTTTTAACCTATCTTTGGAAGCGGATTCACTTGTTTCTAGAACGCTTTTCAAAGATAGCTCTAATCTACTAGAACAAAAAGCTTGTCTATATTTATTATTATCAGAGCTAATGGGGCAAACTAGCTTAATTAAAGGCGAAAAACAAGATCAAGAGTTGCTTCATAAATTGTTAACGTTTATTCAGGCACATTTTACAGAATCGATAACTTTAAAAAGTATCGCTGGTAAGTTAGGTTACAATTATAATTATCTTTCGAAGTACTTTAATCATAATGTTAATATGTCTTTTGTAGATTTTTTAAATGAGACGAGAGTAAACTATGCATGTTATCTATTAATCTATTCAGATCATAATATATCTGAAATAGCTTTTCTTTGTGGTTATGAAAGTATACGGTCCTTTAATCGTAATTTTGTGAAGATAAAACTTTGTACACCAAAGGAGTATCGAGAAAACCACCCACGGTCGTTTATGGATATGTATCCTTTCCATACATATTGACTTCTGATAGCGAGAAAAAAGGGATGGGATACAACTAAATCGATATCTATAAAGACGTAATCTTGTTATTAAATAAAGCCAAGGTGTAAATATGTATCCGTTCTTTGTGTTTTTAACGCTAATAAAAAACTCAAACAATCATCCGAAATTTTTTCTATCGCATGATTGTTCGAGTTTATCTTTGTCTTTGATACATGTTCCAATCATATTTAGACAGATCTATTCCAAAAGCGGGCTTCTGCTACTCCTGTAATAAAGCGATTAATGGAATCCTTCGTTAAATCAAATATACCTGGTGCATTCCATGTAATACGGCTTTTTTCTAGTGCTTTAGGCTCGCCAATGAAAATACCTAAAGGCTTATAATGGTTAAAAGTCATTTCAATAAATTCAATCGCCTTATTCTCTAGTTTATTGCTAGTGCCAATAAGAATTGCAGCATCAAAAAGACTGGCATCCGCTGTATCATACGTATCCGTCACTTTTAAATCTCCATCAATTGTGCGCATCGTTTTATCAACGATACTAAAATTGACGTTATTTGCTGCCAATGTTTGGACCCATTGACGTAATTGTACTTTATCTGGGTCCCCGTTTAACAGGATGGCTACACAACGGGTGTCTGGTTTTTTTATGGTATTTGCCATGCTTAAAGCAGGAGACTTTTTCGATGAATTGACCTCTAAATTTTCATCAGGTAATACTGCTCCAATATTCTTAGCTACTTCTTCAGCAATGCTGCGATCAATTCGATTTAGAAGCGCTACAGCGTTATTTTTAACTGTCTCTGATTTGCATTTTCCAAGTTCAAAGCTAAAGGCATCCTTCACATGTTGCTGCTCAAATGGCGCTAGGCTATTATAAAATAATTTGGCTTGGGAATAGAAATCAAGGAAGCTTTCACTACGCCCTCTTATTTTTATACCATCTATCTTTTCCTGATAATGCTGATAACCCCCATCTTCAACAGGTACAGGTTCTGGCTGGTTATTATTTAATGAATTATTATGGTAGCTCGTTTGTCCATGATGAATAGCCATTTGATGCATACCATCTCTTTGATTATTGTGAAAAGGACAGATAGGCTTATTTATAGGAATTTGGTGGAAGTTAGGTCCTCCAAGTCTAGATAATTGTGTATCTGTATAGGAAAATAATCGACCTTGTAGTAAGGGATCATTTGAAAAGTCAATTCCAGGAACAACATGTCCAGGATGAAATGCTACTTGCTCTGTTTCAGCAAAGAAATTATCAACATTTTGATTTAAGGTCATCTTTCCAACGATTTTGACAGGAATCATTTCTTCTGGCCATACTTTGGTTGGATCCAATATGTCAAAATCAAATGAAAATTCTTCTTCTTCCGGTATGATTTGTAATCCTAGTTCCCATTCAGGATAATCGCCTTTCTCAATGGCCTCATATAAATCTTGGCGATGGAAATCGGGATTTTTTCCTGCTGACTTTTGTGCTTCATCCCAAACCTGTGAATGAATGCCAAGCT
The DNA here is from genome assembly GCF_052064465.1 of Niallia sp. HCP3S3_B10. Classification (NCBI taxonomy): domain Bacteria; kingdom Bacillati; phylum Bacillota; class Bacilli; order Caryophanales; family Bacillaceae; genus Niallia; species Niallia sp. HCP3S3_B10. The sequence goes on from NZ_JBQHVO010000004.1 coordinate 126,647, forward strand.
TCGGTTTCCAATGGAACTTAACAAAGTGAGCTTTTCCTTCTTTATTAACAAGGCGGAAGGTATGCACACCAAACCCCTCCATCATCCGGAGACTTCTAGGAATAGCTCGATCACTCATTACCCACATAACCATATGAGCTGTTTCGTGATTTTGACCAACAAAATCCCAAAAGGTATCATGTGCACTAGCTCCTTGAGGAATTTCATTATGAGGCTCTGGCTTTACCGCATGGACAAAATCAGGAAATTTAATGGCATCTTGGATGAAGAATACAGGAATATTATTACCGACTAAATCATAATTACCTTCCTCTGTATAAAACTTAACAGCAAACCCGCGCACATCTCGCACCGTATCACTTGAGCCTCTAGATCCTTGGACAGTGGAAAAGCGAACGAAAACAGGTGTGGTTTTACTTGTATCATTCAGGAAATCGGCTTTCGTATATGGTTCTAGGGACTCATATAATTGAAAAACGCCATGGGCACCAACACCACGTGCATGAACAATCCGTTCAGGAATTCTTTCATGGTCAAAATGGGTCATTTTCTCCCTAAAGTGAAAGTCCTCCATTAAAGTAGGACCTCTTAAGCCAGCTTTCAATGAGAATTCATCTTCTGCCATTTTTAATCCTTGATTGGTCGTTAATCCAGCTTTTTGTTCATTATCAATGGTGTATTTCTTTAATTGCTCTAATTTCTTATTATCCATTACAATACCTCCCACACGATAATATGTATAAATGAATAGTCAGTATTGTTATGTATACCCAACTTATTTTAGTTAAAACATGCATTAAAGAGGCTAAGACGTTATATCAGTCTTAGCCATTCCTGTTAAACTACTTCAGATGTATCTTCTTGATTCACTGGCCAATCGCCGGTGAACTCTTCTACATCGTAATCGAAAAAATCATTTAAATTAGCCTCTTTGTCATCCATAAATAATTCATCCGTTACAGCTGAAACGATGCGAGGTATACCATATCTCATGCCAGATAGAGCAGAAGCAGATAATCCACAGCTGATTAAAGCCGCATAATTAAATGCGTATATCCCATGGAGCAATGCTTCCCCTTTTTCATCTCGGCTAATAAAAGAAAAGCCAAGGCTTAAATAGGGATGTGCATCGAGTGTGGGTGATGCTATTTCTTCAGGGGCATCGTATCTGTCCTTCCATCGGGTAATATGATTTTCAACTAATCGTAATTCTGGACGGAGTTTAGGATCTGTTAGAAGACCAGTACTAATAAATAAGAAGTCAAATAGATAAGTCCCTTTTGGAGTGGTTATTTCTGCTTTATCTCCTTTTTCTGAAACTTTTACCCATGGAGAGCCTAGATGAAGATGAAATCCTGACCAAGAAGTTGCTCGGTTAAAAGTATCATTCGTAGGTGGTTGATTATGCTGAAAGAAGTGGGCAATGCCAGCATACTTGTCTTCATCTGATAAAGCAGGGAAATGTTCAATCATGCCAGACACCTCCATTTGCCTAATTGGATTAATGCGTTGCATTTTTTTGCGACGGACAAATACATGTGCTTCAGATACCCCTTGGGATAGAGCGAAATTAGCATTATCAAAAGCTGATGCACCACCACCTAAAATAGCAACCTTTTTCCCTTGTAAGGAATTAAAATTAATTGGTGAAGAGGTATGAGCATATAAATAAGAAGGGAGATTATTAGAAATCATTGGTGGAACATGCCATTCTCCGCCTCCTTGGATGCCGGTTGCTAAAATTACCTTTCGGGCAAGTAAGGAAGAGGGGTTCTTGCCGTTTTTTTGAATATGAAGGCGATGTAATCCTTTTTCTAATGGTTCAATTAAAGTCAGCTTTACTTCGTTTTGAACCGGTAATTGAAGGGTTTGCCGATACCATCTTAGATAATTCATCCAATCACCACGTGGAATTTTATCAATCTTTTCCCAACCTTCTTCCCCAAACTGTGCTTCCCACCAAGAACGAAAGGTAAGGGATGGGATGCCAAGATCGATGGAAGTCAAGTGTTTAGGGGTACGTAAGGTGACCATACGGGCATAGGTTTCCCATGGTCCCTCAAGACCTTCTTTGTTTTCATCGATAACGAGAATATTAGATACACGTTCTCGTAAAAGGCCGAATGCAATTCCTAATCCTGATTGGCCTCCACCAACGATGACTACATCGAAAACATGGCCCTCTGAATGAGTTTTTGGACGAACCCAATTTTGGCCGCCATAATTAAGGTAGGATAGATCTGTTTGTATACGTTTATTTAATGCTTCTAAGCTCATCTCGCTAAATTCCTCCCCCTTGCAAATAAAAGAAATAAATGTTAACTTTCCTCACATTAATATGTCTTGCCAATATATTAACATGTTCATTTGTTTATTGTATGTATAATATATCTAAATTTTCTAAAAAAATTTAGTTAATTCGTTTAAAAGGGTTTATAATCGAAAAACAAATACTAACAGAAGCCTAAAACGTTATTCTCCATAAGATTTTTGGCTTTTGTTAGTATTCGGGCTAGTCATATCTTTTTCTCATTCCAACACTCTTTGCTTCATGTTTCCATAGTATTTGTTTAATGGTGGGAGCAATTTCTTTTGGACTTTGAATGATAATAATAATATCTGGCAAGCTTTTAGGCAGGGGGCTTTCTTTCTTTCGGTGGAAAAAATAATAGATACTATAGCCGAAGGTAAAGCCAATAATAGCAGCAAGAAGTCCACTGAAAATAGGGCCTATAATTAATTTAAAGCCAATGCTTGCGCCAATGACTGCAAATCCTGTAGCAAATGCCATTCCAATTTCAAAGGAAGAAACATGGATATCGATTGGGATTTTTTTTCTATTACTGATAGGTGGGTATTCATTCATATAAAAAACCATCATCTCTTCTGGTGGAATTCCATATTGTTCGATTTCAGAAGTTGCATGCTCGATTTCGATAGATGGCTTAAATGTACCGACTATAATCATCCTTTTGTACCTCTTAAATTAAATTTGGTACCAGCATATCGATTAGTTAAGCGCTCTTCTTGAGATTCTATAACAAGAATATTATGGTGAACGCAAGTTATATACGCATGGTAAATGGAACCGCCAAGAACAGAAGGCATAAATAATAACCAGTGTGGAGCTAACATCGTAATGGAAAAATCAAACTTCCCAAGTATAATTAATGTAAGTACCTTATGTGCATGAGAAAGTAAAATATATGTCCACCACCAAAAAATAGCGTAAAAGCCTAGAAATAATCTATGGTTATATAACTGCCCTAATCCAGGAAAGAGAAGGGAGTATAATGCACTAATGAAAGGATTTTTAATCTGTAAGTATCGTATTTCTGATGGGAATATCTTTGCATGAGATAAATTAGGAATAGATAAATAAACTAATTTATTAAATTGGTTTGCCGCACGATAACTATCTCCTATTGTTATTAGATAAATGACAATATAGCCAATCATCCAATCCAGATTGATTACAGATTTAGCCAGGTCGATTTCTCCACAAAAGGAGTACACCATTGCTTCATTAATATGTGCACCAGTATTAATGATTACTTCTAAAATTGTTAGCAATGTTCCTCGTGCATATTGATTAAGCAGATAATGTCCAAACCCGGGAAATACAGCGGACCACCAAGCGACAATACAGGGTTTGTGATACATAATATAGGTAATACCGGCCGTGCTGTATTTTGCTTTGGGAAAAGTTATTGTTTCGCTCATTTGTATACCTACTTACTAAATTTGGAATATGAATATAGGTTATGAAAAAAAGTTATTCCTATTCATCTATTGCAAAAATGGGATATGGATGGTAAAAATTTCAAAATAAAAGGGGTAATCATTCAGTTGTATTCTGTTGAATAGGCTTTCATCATATGATTTGACTAGTTTTGCAATTTATATTAGAATGTATGTATACTTAAAAATTGCATACTCCAAAGGGGAGTAGCTTACAGTTATGTCGTCAATACGCGATTCCAATCGCCGGCTTAACTGGCAACTAGATGTTGTTTGCGAGACCTTTGCCGTTCTTTGGTAAAGGGATAAATAGATCGATTTTTCAAGCCTTTACCAAATTAATGGTAGGGCTTTTTATTTTTTCTAGCAAATACTAAAGTGAGTTAGAAGAAATATAGGAGCCCAAGTATAATCCAGCATGGATAAACAATAATCAGGAGGAATAGAAAATGAAGAAAATTTTATCAGCAATTCTCACATTAGGTCTGGTTTTATCCCCGGTGAGTATCCTATTTCAAGATACAGTCACAACAGTAGAAGCTAAGTCTTATAAATCCGGAAAAAGAAGCTTTAATAACAATAATAGTAATACAAATACAAATTCTTTTTTCCAGAAGAAAAATAATATAAATGACACGACAAAATCTAATCAGTCCACTACTGCAAATAAATCTGGAGGCTTTTTCTCAGGTGGGGGGCTAATGAGAGGACTAATGGTCGGTGGGCTTGCTGGTTTACTGTTTGGAAGTCTTTTTGCCAATATGGGAGCATTTGGATCTTTATTAGGGCTTTTAATTAATATACTTGCAATTGTTGTGGTATTTAACCTAATCAAGCGTTTATTTACTTTCTATCGAAATAAAAAAAGAGAGGAAGCAAATAATTGGAGAAATTAATCATCCCAGAACAGGATATTATTAATGCGATATGTGTCTATGTGGCGCGTAAGAAACAAGTAAGGCCAGAGGAAGTAGAAGTAGAGTTAATGTATGATGATGATTATGGTTTTTCTGCCGAAGCCTATGTCCGTGATCGAAAACAAGTGCTAATCACACAAAATATGATTGAAGCACTGCGTTTATGGTTAGATGAGTATTTAAATTTAGATCCGTATATTGGATTGAAATTAGTGCTTGATGAAGAAGAAGGAATTATCGCAGTAGGAAAATAGGGAAGAGGATACCAATGTTAGAAAATTGGTATCCTCTTTTTGCTGTAAATATGTCTTGAGGAAAGCCCACTAGATAAGGAGGAAAAAGGCTTTTCTTCCATAATTCAATCGAAATTTAATTTATAATCCTCGGCCTTTATCATTTTCAATTTTTTCGAAAATAAATAAAGGAAGAACACATTTAAAAGGAACGGTATAATTAAAAAGGTAGAAATCATAATAGCGATATTTTTACTACTCCATCCACCATCTGCTAAGCGCATAAAGTTCATGGGACCAACTAAACCAGATAATCCAAAGCCGGCGCTATAAGGTGTTCCTTGGATATTGAGGAAGCCAGCTAATCCGCCTAATATAGCAGCAGTAATAATCATCGGAATAACAATCTTCGGTTTCATAAAGAAATTCCCCATCTGAATTTTCGGAGAGCCAAGCACATGTGCTAAGGCAGTTCCTAAAGAATTGGCCTTATAGCTTGCTATAGCTAATCCAATCCCTGCTGCCACAATACCGAGATTTGCTGCCCCTGATCCAATACCAGATAGGGATATAACAGTTGCGACCCCTACTGTGGAAACAGGAGAAAGAATAATTAAACAGAATGCTACTGCAATGATAATGCCCATAACGACCGGCTGTAAGTTCGTAATAGTTGCGATTGCAACGCCAATTAATCCAGTAGTAGATTTCATAAATGGCAATAATAAATATCCTGCCATTCCTGGTATTAAAATACTTAAAGTTGGTAAAAGAAGAATAGAATATGCTTTTAATCGGTCGCCAACAAATTGAACAAATAATACAGCAAGTGCAGCTGTAATACCTGTGTTTACAACCACTCCGATACCATTTAAAGTAAATAATCCTTCTGCTGTTTTTTGAACCACTCCACTACCGACCATTGCAGCAATTCCAATACTAGCTGTTTGAATAGAGGATAGTTTAAATGATATTCCAACCATTACACCAATCAACACAGGCAATAAGCTCATAATAAATGCAGTAATATCTAATACGTGTTGAAGTGGAGGGAAGAATGGAATAAAGAGCTTTAATATTTCGCCAAGTAGTGCGTTAGGGATTAAAGAAACGACGATTCCGATACTCATACCATTTAATAATTTACTGAAAAACTCTTTCACATTTGAACTCCCCATTCTCCTTGAATTTGGAGTTTATTATATGTAAAAATTTGATAAGCGTCAACGATTATTTTTAACGCTTCAACGTGAAAAAGTGAAAAAACGAAAAAAAGATTGCACTTTTTTATTCCTCTTTATAAATTGAAATAATTTTAATGATAGTTTTTAAAAAATGAAAAAATATCATCTGAAAAAAATGCAAAATGTAAAATAAAAAGGAGTTCCCTCCTTTTTATGAGGAAACTCCTTCATCATATTGCACCTATCTGGCATGTTTTTCAATGCCTGACTAACCTTAAGAAGGAAATTGATTTTCTCCTATTTTAGCTTTCCGGACATCTCGAGACTTTTTATCAAAGTTTCGGAAATATTGTTCTAGCTGCTCCAATGTTTTTCCTTTTGTCTCAGGCAAGAATTTGGTAACAAATGTTATCGCAAATATACCTAGTACTGCGAATATAAAGAATGAAGTGGATAAGCCAAATTTATCGAGAAGTATCGGGAAAACCAAACCAATGAGAAAGTTTGTTGTCCAAAGACAAAATACGGAAACACCCATTCCTAATCCGCGAAGCTTTAAAGGAAAAATCTCCGCTAGCATCAGCCATGTAACTGGTGATATTGCTCCTTGTTGGAAGGCAAGGAAGGTAACCGTCATACTTAGTACAGCATATGGAAGAATAGACATTCCGCCTAAAGTGAATGAGAAAATTCCGATTAATAGTAAACTAGTTGTTGTACCAATTAATCCTGTAATTAGCATTGGCTTTCTTCCAACACGCCCAAGCAGCCATATACCTACAAAGGTAGCTAAAACAGAAATAACTCCATTAGCGATATTTGCTATTAATGCTACTTCAGTAGTGAATCCTGTACTTTGCAATATCTGTGTACCATAGTACATAATCGAGTTTACACCTGTGATTTGTTGAACAATTGCAATCCCAATTCCTAGGAAAACAATCCTTCTTATCCAAGGCTCTGCTAAATCTTTAAAGCCAACTTGTTCAACTTTCTCTTCTGTTTCAATTGCTTTCTTGATTTGCTGTAATTCTGTTTTGGCACGCTTTTCTTTTCTAATATGCAATAGTACACGAAAAGCGTCTTTGAATCTGCCCTGTGATGCATACCATCTAGGACTCTCAGGTACTGCGAGCATGCCTATCCATAGAACAATGGCAGGAATTGTTGCAATAACGAGCATATATCTCCAAGCGTGTCCGGAGCCACCAAGTGTATTTCCGATGATAGCATTTGTTATGTAGGCGAGTAATTGCCCTGTAACAATCATTAGTTCGTTTTGTGTTACCATTTGACCACGGCGTTCGGCAGGAGACATTTCTGCCAAGAATGTAGGGACAGCTACCGATGCTCCTCCAACTGCGATACCAAGTAAGAAACGAAAAGTAACCATTATGGGGACGTTCGGTGCAAAAGTACAGCCGAGTGTTGTAATAAGAAAGATAACAGCAAGATAAAGAATAACTTTCCTTCGTCCATAGCTGTCGGCGAGTTTACCGCTGAACATGGCTCCAAATGCGGCTCCAAATAAAAGGGAACTAGTGACGAGGCCCTCTGTGACTGCATTGAGGTTAAGTTGATCTGGACGAGCCATATAGGGTAAGGCTCCATTAATTACGCCAGTATCAAAGCCAAAAAGAAGACCACCAAATGTGGAAATAATTGCAATGATTTTTAAATTATTTTTTTGATTTGATTTTTTGTTCCTACTGTCAGGGTTTAATTGATCACTCATTTTATTTACTTTCTCCTCCTCTTATAATAATGATTTTCTCTAGTCATTATTATATTTGTGTTTGAAATGTAAATCGATTTTCATCTCCTTCTACTTGTATTGTTCTATCCCTTATAGGTGATAAGATGTTTATTCATAAGATATTTGTCAATATTTTTCTCGGATAATAAAAAGAATAGAATATCTTTATTATACACCTTTGTCAGAATATTTCAAATTATGTTCACTACTTGATTAAGTAAGGGATAGAGGTACCAATACATTACCCAAAAAAATTTTTTAAAAAACATGATAGAAGAGCGGGAGAAAAATTTTTTAGTGTTTATTATTCTGCTATTCTTGTTTGGTCATACAAGGATCGATTTGTAAGAAAGATGTTCGTAGTTAAAAAGTGAGAACTCCGTTAGAGTATATAGTAGGAAAAACCGATAGATTTGAAGATAACTTTGTTAAGAATTTTTCATGTCTTCTCTCTTAGAGGATATAAAAAGGGGCTGGGACAAATCTAAATAACTAATCTTTAAAGACGAACAATCTCTAATTTAGCTCTTAAATAAAGCTACTTTTTCAAGATGGTTATCTATGTTTTAAATATAGTCAAGAGTAAAAATTAAGTCGTTCCATTGCGCTACAGACGGTCGCTTTCCGCGGGGAGGAAGCTGAGCCTCCTCGCTGCGCTGCGGGGTCTCAGCCTTTCCTCTATTTCCCGCAGGAGTCGACCGTCCTCCGCTCCATTTCACTTCATTTTTAAACCTTTTCCCAAAATATAAATACGAACAATTATGCAAACTTACCGCATAATCCTTCGTATTTATTGTTAGCTGAAATGTTTATGTCCCAGCCTCTTTTTAATAATCATTTATTTACCTAACATAGCATCGACTTTATCTTGATTATTATCAATCCATTCCTGTGCAACTTCTTCTTCATCAGCACCATCCTCGATTTTAACAATCATTGCTTCGATATCTTCAACAGGCATGCTCCAGTTGCTTAGGAATTCATAAACCTCAGGAGATTTTTCTTTTAGACCATTATTTACGACTACGTGAACTTCTGATGTCTTAAAGAAACCTTTTGAATCTTCCAATACTTTTAAGTCATAATCAACAAACATTGGATGTGGACGCCATCCTAGGAATAGAACAGGATCGCCACTTTTAATAAACTTAGATGCTTGTGCTAGCATTCCACCTTCACTAGAAGCAACATATTCTAAATCTAATCCATATTCTTCGATCATCTCTCTAGAAGTTACAGTCATCCCTGCACCTTCCTCAATTCCATAAACTTTTCCACCGAAAAGATCTTCATTTCCTTTTAAATCTTCAATGCTGTCAATTCCTTCAACATTAGCTGGAATAACCCATCCAAGTTCTCCTTCAGTATAACTCACTGCTAAATCTTCTAGGTTATCTTTGTATTTTTCCATATAATTTGCATGCATATCAGGTAACCAGGCATCCATAAATACATCTAAATCACCACGTGAAAGTCCAGTATAGACCCCACCTGCATCTGCATTTTTCTCATCTACAGTATAGCCCATATCTTCTAATAAAAGTTTAGCAACTTTTGTAGGAGGAATGGTACTTGTCCAAGGGGTCACCCCAAATGTAATTGTTTCGCTATTGTTAGCATCATCTTCACCAGAATTTTGTGACTGAGAAGAACAGCCAATTAAAAGAGTAAATAGTAATAAAAGCAAAAAGCTAAGTTTCAATTTTTTCATAAATCATTACTTCCTTTCGTCTTTTCAATTTTTTAATTGGTTTGCATATGTCTTTTAAGCTTTCTTACCTAAACCTTGTGTGATTCGATCAAGTATGATGGCAAGGACAACAATCCCTAATCCTCCAGTAAGACCTAATCCAACATTTACACTGGAGATACCGGATAATACAATACTACCTAATCCAGGTGAACCAATCATCGAAGCGATAACGGCCATTGATAGTGCTAGCATAATGGTCTGATTTATACCTGCCATTATAGTTGGAATGGCATTAGGTAGCTGAACTTTGACAAGTAACTGCCAAGATGTAGAACCGAAAGCTTTAGCAGCTTCTACAATATCGGCTGGAACTTGTTTAATTGCTAAGCTCGTCATGCGTACTGCTGGTGGAGTAGCAAAAACGAATGTAGAGATAACTGCCGGAACTTCTCCTAAACCAAAGAGTAGAATGGCAGGGATTAAATAAACAAAGCTTGGTAATGTCTGCATAAAATCGAGAATTGGTCGAACTATATGATCCAATGTTCGATTTTTTGCAGTCAAAATTCCTAATGGAATACCAACAACGATAGAGAAAAAAGTTGCAACAATAACAATAGATAGTGTTTGCATAGCACCTGTCCAAAGATCAACGGATCCTAAATAAAGCGCCCCAATAATAGTGAAAATAGCCATTCCCTTTCCGGCAAAGCGCCAAGCTAAAAGAGCTAAAATGATTGCTATTACTTCAGCAGGAATGAAAGTGAATAAATTGGTGACAGCATTTATAAATATGCTTAACACTCCGCTAAAGGAGTTAAAAAAGTCACCTAAAACTGGCAGTAGCCAATTGTCTACAAATTGATTTGTCCAATCTTCTAGTGGAAAGAAGAAGTAGTTCATAGTATAGCCTCCTTTTGTTCTTTTCCGAGAATCAGTCCAGACAATATAGAGACTCGTACAATAATTCCTAGCAATCTATTATTTTCTGTGACAGCAATGGGGAATCTTGATTCTGCTGCGATTCCAATTAAATCATTTAATGGTGTGTCAAATGTGGTGGAATGGAAGTCATGTTCTAAAACATCCTCTACCCATTTATTTTCTTTATACGCATTAATAGCGGCATCAATGGTCAGGATACCTTTTAATTGTTTATCTTTATCTACTACAAAAATACTTGATAGGCCAGCTTCTTCCATTTTTCGGACTGCTACCCTTGGACCGTCCTTCCAAGTGGTAATAAGATCTGGCTGCTTCATGATTTGACCAGCAACTAACACTTTGGAACGATCGACATCTTCTACAAAGTTAGATACATAGTCATTCGCCGGATTTTCTAAGATTTCTTCTGCTGTTCCTAATTGTACAATGGAACCATTTTTCATGATTGCAATTCGATCACCGAGCTTGAGTGCCTCATCTAGGTCATGGGTGATAAAAATAATCGTTTTACCTAGCTTATTCTGCAATCGAAGGAGTTCATCTTGCATTTCCTTACGAATAAGTGGATCCAACGCACTAAATGCTTCATCCATTAGAAGGATATCGCTATCATTTGCTAAGGCTCTCGCAAGACCTACACGTTGCTGCATACCGCCACTCAGCTGATTAGGGTAACTTGCTTCATAGCCTTTTAGACCAACATCATGGATGGCTTTAATGGCTTTTTTTGCACGATCATCCTTAGGATGGCCTTGAATTTCTAATCCGTATTCCACATTTTCCTGTACAGTTCGATTAGGAAATAATGCAAAATTCTGAAAAACCATGCTAAGCTTTTTGCGGCGAATAGCTATTAGTTCTTTTTTATTCATAGTCGTAATATTTTCCCCATCTATCAATACTTCACCAGAAGTTGGCTCAATGAGTCGATTAATTAGACGAATGAGTGTAGATTTACCGCTTCCGGATAAACCCATGATGACAAAAAACTCCCCTTGTTTTACATAAAAAGAAGCATTATCCACTCCAATTGTCATCCCAGTTTCTTTTAGGATTTTCGTTTTTTCTTCGCCTGCTTGGAGTCTTTTTAGCCCTTCTTTCGGGTTACCTCCAAATATTTTTGTGAGATTCTTAACTTCGATTTTATGCATTAATCACTTCTCCTTAAAAGGTTTATCTTGGAGATTTTCCGAATATGGATAAATAATTAGAAATTGAAAATTTGATTATTTATAGAGGAATAGTAGGAATTAAGCGAGTATTATGGCAATACTTATAGTGGAACTTTGGGTTATAAATTGTTGTATATAGTATTACTTGCTCCGTGTTACTCCCAGTATGGTAATGGGACTTATCCATATCCTTCTCCTGTAGAGTTACCCTTATTATATAAAATAAATATTATATAGCGCAAACGTTAAAATAAAGCATATACAGTTTATATCGTTCATAAAGTTTTTTCTGATTAAATTAAATAGGCTGAATGCTTAAAAATACTGCCTAATTCACTAAATAACTCTTGATTCTGTCCTTTAACAGGATAGAAAGGAATGTACGTTCTTATGTTTTGGTAAAAAATAGCTTTTATATAGGAAGTTATTCCATTTCACAAACTATTCAATAAAAGTTTTATAGTATGAGTAAAATGTTTGTGGGAGAATAAATATCCTTTTTGTCTAGTTGGGGGACGAGTCCCCCAACTAGACAAAAAGGCCACCAAGCGAGAGCGCGGTAGCTGGAAAAAATTAAGCATTAAAAAAGAGAGCTTCCTTTTGTAAAGTAGAATTTGACTAGAAAACTACGAAAAGGAGAGGCTCTCATGAATCAATGTAACACAAAAATGCCATCATTAAAAGAATTGGAAAAAACTTTATTTCGAACACTACAAATGACGTTTCAAGAAATTCTTGTTCAAACATTAGAAAATTGGGATCAAGAGATTGCTCAGCAACGAGACAAAAGAAGATTTGCTTTACGAGATAAGCGAGAAATACGAGTAGATACAGCGTTTGGAGCTGTGGAGCTGAAGCGTAATTATTATTTCGATCGTGTGACCAAAAAATATATTTGTCTATTAGATCACTATTTACAGTTTCAGGGGAATAAGGGATTTAGTCCACTACTAGAAGAATGGGGGTTAGAACTAGCGACGAATGGCTCCTCCTATCGAAAGGCGGTGGAAACGTTCGAACAATTTTTAGGCTATTCGGCGATGAGCCATGAAGCATTACGGCAACATCTTCTTCAAACAAACGTACTTCCCGCTAAGGAAAAACGCCCTTTTCAAAAGGTATTGTTCGTCGAAGTAGATGGATTATATGTGAAGAGCCAAGAAAAGAAAAAGCGTGGATGGGAGTTGAAATTCGCCGCTGTGCACGAGGGATGGAAAGAAAACGGAAAGCGAGTCAGACTCCGAAATAAAAGGCATTTTCTCTATGAAGGAAAAGAACCCTTTTGGGAAGCCTTTG